>CALMTJ010000212.1 GCA_937872715.1 uncultured Methylobacteriaceae bacterium | reverse complement strand
CCGCCTACCCCCGCGCCCCCTCGCCATCCGAACCCCGCAACGCTTACCGCCGACATCCCGGCCCGGCATGCTTGCGGCGAGCGCGCCCGGCCCGCAACGGAGACCACGCTTCCTTGAGTCGTTCCAGGTAGGTCGAAACCGCGAGGCGGATCAGGAGGATTCTCAAGTCTGGTCGGTCTCCGAGCATGGAAATGCCCCGGCCGGCGAGATGATATCCGTCCCGTGTTGCTCTCCGGCAACTATCCGGAGCGCAACACGGCCGAGAAGATCGGAATTGTTCTAATATTCGCGGACCCGGATCGTGAATACGAGCCGGGAGGGAGATGACTTGCCGAGCCGACTTGCTTCCGGCAGGCCGGCCGTATCGTACTTCCCGCATTGCCCGGCTGCCGCGCGGCATCACCATCCGCGACCTCGCGGACCTTCGCCGGTCTGGTCCGAGCAGGAACGCGCGCTCGGGCTCCGCTGATCAGCCGAGGACCAGCCGGACGGCGATCGCGATCAGCACCGCCGCTCCGAGGCATCGCCGCCACGGGTTGATGCCGCGCAGCAGCTCGTCGGCCGCCCACCATGTGAGGACAATGCGGGACGCGATGTCGGCCCAGAACCCGACCGGGCTGCCGGACGCCAGAACCGCGATCAGCGATGCGGCCCCGAACAGCCAGAGCGGCCCGTTCGGCCATTGCGCGATGACGACCCGTCCTGCCCGGTCGCGGCAGAACCAGTCGAAGGCGCGCGTCAGCATCGTCGGAAACGGGATGGGAGGCCTCGGAGACAGGGGCGGGATGATGGACCGGAACGCGCCTGTGGGCCGGTCCGGAGACCCGCACGGGCGTGGCGCCTGAGCTAAGCCGCGGAGAACGCCGAGCTATTCCTGCGAAGTGCTACCGACGCTAGATACTTACGACTGCGTGGTGGAGCTGAGGGGAATCGAACCCCTGACCTCTGCAGTGCGATTGCAGCGCTCTCCCATCTGAGCTACAGCCCCAGCCGTCGGGGTCTTAGGCCGGGCCGCCCGGCGCGTCAACGCGCCGTGTGCCGTCCGGGTGGGCCTCGTTCCCGCAGCCGGACGTCTCGCCGCCCCCGGGGCGGAGCAGGGCGTCGTCCATCGGAAACCTTCCTCCGGAGCGGGATTTCCCGTCCGGCGCGAGACGCCTCAGCGGCCGCGGCGGCCGATGCCGTCGATCAGGCGGCCCGGCCAGCCGTAGCGGGCGACGGTGAACGGCTCGGCTTGGCGGACGAGGTTGGTCCAGGTCCGGCAATCCACCATGGCCCAGCCGCGGCCGGGCGGCTCCGAATAGGGCAAGGCGGGGCAGCGGCCGGACGCCGCGAGGTCCCGGGCACGGCCTTCGTTGTCGGCCAGGGTCGATTTCGACAGCTCCTCCCAACGCTCCCAGCGGAATTTGCCGAGCCCCCGGCCGAGGAAGAAGCGCTCGAGATGGTTCGCGGCCTCGATGCTGCGGCCGCCGAAATGCTCCGACACGATCGTGTCCACGGCGGCCCGGCGCGTCGTCACGGGGGCGTCGCCGTCCACGATCCGGAAGGGCACGTCCAGCGTCTCGCGGCGGTAGCGCGTATAGGCGTTGCTGAACCGGGACGGGCATTCGGCGAGCGAGCGGGTGACGATCAGGCGGGCCAGCCGGTCCCGCCACGCGCCCCGGACGACGTCGGCGCCGAACAGGAGCCAGCTCTCGATCCGGGCCTCCGGCCGCGCGTCGGTCTGGCAGCTCTCGGCGACGAACCATTGCTGGCCGCCGCCTCCATCCTCCGTGAAGAAGATCCAGGCGGCTCCGTCGGCGATCGCAGCGGCGTCGCCGCCGTCTCCACCCGGCCTGTCGAGCTTCGCGAAGCGGCGCCGGTCGTCGCCGAAATCGAAGGTCTGCACGACGACCGGGAGGGCGTAGCCGGGGTCGAGCACGGAATCGCTCGCCTGGTAGCCGAGGCGGGCGGCCGCCCCGTCGCCTTGGGCGGGCCAGTCGTGCTTGCGCCATTGCAGCGCGTCCGAGACGGTTCCGGGCCCCCGCCCGGGACACCGGGCACCGGGACCGGTGGCGAGCGCCGGGCGGCCGGAACCGTCCGTCCCGATGCATTGAGCCAGGAAATCGGCCATCGCGGCAGGTCCGAGCTCCTGGGCGCCGGCCGCCGACAGCCCTGCCGCCACCAGGAGCCCGGCCAGGAGATGAGCGAGGCGTCTCACGGCTCAGCTCCGTCCGACGAGGCAGGTCTTGGGCAGCATGCAATGGATGCCGTTATTGCCGTTGACGAGCTGCGTGACCCGGAGGTCGGCCACGAGGCTGCACAGCATGTAGGCCTCGGCCCGCGACAGCCCGGTGCGGGCCGTGACGAGGTCGATCATGAGGGTGAGCGCCACGCGGGCGCAGATGTCGAGGTCCGGATCGAACGCCATGGTGATGACGTGGGTCGGCGTGTCGGCCTCCGGCCAGCCGAGCCGCATGTCGTCCCGCAGCGTCAGCGTGAAGGTGCCGACCAGACCCGTCTCGATGGCGGTGACGCAGACCTCGCCGTCGCCCTGCACGGCATGGCCGTCGCCGACGGAGAAGTTCGCGCCCTCCACCTGGACGGGCAGGTAGAGCGTGGTGCCGGCGACCAGCTCCTTGTTGTCGAGGTTGCCGCCGTGCGGGGGTGGGGGCTGGGGCGAGACCGCGCCCCCGCCGGTGGGCGGCGCCACCGCCATCACGCCGAAGAACGGCCGAAGCGGCAGTTCCAGGCCCCAGGGCAGCCGGCCCGTCATCGTCTCCCGGTCGAGCGGGATGTGGATGAGGTGGCGCTCCGCGACCTCTTCGGGCAAGGCGCCGCGGAGCGGGGCCGCCAGGGTGAAGCCCCAATCGTAATGGAGCTCGACCGCGTCGATCCGGACGGCGAGCACCTGCCCGGGCCGCGCGCCCCGCACGGCGACCGGTCCGGTGCACATATGGCCGGGAAGGCGGTTCGGCACCCGCTCCTGCACGGCCCGGAGCGCGTCGGGAACGACGAAGGGAGGCGGCGGCATGACGTCGGCCGGCCCGGACACGGTCGAGATGGTGACGGTGTCGCCGCTCTCGATCGTGAGGACCGGCGGCAGGGCGGCGTCGAAATGGCCCCAATGCACCGTGTCGGGGCCGGCGTCGAGATGATGATGGGTCACGGGAATCGCTCAGCCGCTCGGGCCGCCAGGGTGCCGAACTCGCGGGCCGCTGTCATTCCGGCGTCGCGGGCCCGTGCCCGACAGCTCGGCTGCGCGTCAGAGCGGCTTGTCTTCGTAGAACGGGATGTCAGGCCGGGAGCCGAACGGCGTCGGCCACACGCGGGCCCTAAGATCAACCCGATCCCCGAACCCCTCGCGGAGCGACGATCCGCTGGCCTGTTCGGCCGCCTCCTTGGCGGAACCCGCGACGATTTCCGTCTGGTTGCCCCAGCTCCGGGCTTCTTTGTTCCGCAACTGCACGACGAACGTGCTGCTCCTGGAAAATGTCCCGTCGGCCGATCGGTCCGACCCACTCGGGATCGCGCCGGCCATCAGCGCGGCCCGATCTCGCCTTCACGGACGGCCTGTTCGAGCCCGCCGGAGGCCTTGATGCGGTACGAGACCTCGCCGGTCTGGTCCGCCGGCATCAGCCGGGTCACTTCGAACACGGCGCCGGAGCTGCCGCGAGCCTCGCCCATCCTCGCGTGCAGGAGCCGAACGAGCTGGCGGACATGGTATTTGTGAGACATGGGACCCTCCCAAGGATGCAGTCGCGGCGGCCCGAGACACGGGCCGCCGTCGTTCGGGAGGCGTCGGGGACGGCTCCAGTCCCGAGAACGCTCCCGGGAGCAGCCGGTCAGGCCGCCTGGATGTTTCCGACCGCGATCTTGCCGGTGCGGCGATCTTCCTGGGTGTCGAAGGTCACCTTCTGCCCGTCCGAGAGCGCCTGCATGCCGGCGCGTTCCAGGGCGGTGGCGTGAACAAAGACGTCCTTGCCGCCATCGTCGGGCGCGATGAAGCCGAAACCCTTGTTGACGTTGTAGAACTTGACGGTACCGGTGGTCATGGCGTGCTCTTTCGGTATAGGCGCAAGTCAGCGACGGCGTACACGATGTACGTCGTCGACTCCGCAGTCGATCTTTGGAGAAAATCCTGAACGTGCGCCCGGCAATGCCGAGGCAGCGGCCCGATGGTCCGGCCAAGTCGATGGCTCTGATGTAGGCGTCATCGGCCGAAAGCGCAACGATGGCCGAAAGGTGTTCGGTTGACGGGGGAACGACCGCACGCGAAGGGGGCGGTCTTCAGCCTCCGCGCTTGCGCCATTTCGGCTTGCTGCCGCCGAGGCCTGCGGTCGAGCGCGGCGCGGGGCGCGACGGCAGCGCGCCCTCGTGCAGCGGCAGCTCGCGGGCGTGGGGACCCATCTCGTCGAGCGTGGGCTTGCGCGGCGCCGAATCGCGGCCCGGCTTAGGGA
>CALMTJ010000211.1 GCA_937872715.1 uncultured Methylobacteriaceae bacterium | reverse complement strand
GGACGATCTCCGGCGGACAGGGACAGAACGCGTGCGGCCGCGACGGGTTGCGCGGCGGCAGGACGGGAGGGTTCAGGGCCCGCTCCGGCCCGTCCGGCCGGGACCGGCCATCCGGGCGAGCAGGAGGGCGGCCGCATCCCCGGGCGGAACGGCCTCGAACCCCTCCATCTGGTGACGGAACCAGGTGACCTGACGCTTCGCGTAGGCGCGGGTGTCGGCCTTGCCGCGGGTGATGGCGTCCGCGAGCGAGAGCTCCCCCCGCAGGTGGGCGAGGAAACCCGGCACCCCGTGCGCCCGCATGACCGGCAGGGCGGGGTCGAGCCCGCGCGCCGACAGGGTCGCCACCTCGTCCAGCGCTCCGGCCGCCAGCATCCCGTCGAAGCGGCTCTCGATCGCGGCCCGCAGGTCGTCCCGCTCCGGCAGCAGGAAGATGGCGGCCGTCCTCAGCCCGGCCAGCGGGCCGGGGCGGCGGCGGCCTCGGAACTCGGACAGGGGCCGGCCCGTGGCGGCGAACATCTCCAGCGCGCGCAGGACGCGCAGCCGGTCGGTCGGCCGCAGCCTTTCCGCCGCTTCGGGATCGCATCGGGCGAGCTCGGCATGGAGGCCCGGCGTCGCCCGGCCCTCCGCCTCGCTCCGAATCCGGGTCCGGACTGCGTCGGGCACGGAGGGCATGTCGGACAGGCCCTCCGTCAACGCCTTGAAGTACAGTCCCGTGCCGCCGACCAGGATCGGCAATGTGCCGGCCGCCCGCAGCTCGCCGAGGAGGGAGGCGACGGCCTCGACGTAGCGGCCGACGGAGAAGTTCTCCGCCCCGTCCACGGACCCGAACATGCGGTGTGGAGCGAGCGCCTCCTCGTCCGGCGGGGGACGCGCGGTCAGGACCCGCAGGTCCCGGTAGACCTGCATGGAATCGGCGTTGACCAAGGCTCCGCCGAGCGCGCGCGCGAGCCGAAGCGCGACGCCCGACTTGCCGGAGGCGGTCGGCCCTGCGATGAGGATGGCCTCGACACGACCGGCGGACATCCCGGGCTCCAGGGCCGGCGCGCGACGGCCGGCGAGAATGCGCGCCATGGCAGAAGCCACCCACGTCGTCACCCTGATATCGGATCCGGCGCGACCCTGCCTCGGCCCGGCCGAGATCGCCGGATTGCGGGCGGTGATCGACGCGTCCGACCCGCGCGTTCTCGCGGACGGGTTCGCGGTCGACCTGCCGTTCTCCGGGACCGACCCCGCCGCGGCTGACGCGCGGCTGCGGGAGCATTCGACCCTCCCGGTCGACATCGTCGTCCAGCCGGCGGCGGGGCGCCGCAAGCGCCTGTTCCTGGCCGACATGGATTCCACCATGATCGGCCAGGAATGCATCGACGAGCTGGCCGACCTCGTCGGCCTGAAGGCGGGCGTCGCCGCGATCACCGAGCGGGCCATGCGGGGCGAGATCGCGTTCGAGCCCGCGCTGAGGGAGCGGGTGGCGCTGCTGAAAGGCCTGCCGGTCGAGGTCGTGGACGAGCTCCTGCGCTCCCACATCACCCTCATGCCGGGCGGCCGGGCGCTCGTCGCCACCATGCGGGCGCACGGAGCCTATGCCTGCCTCGTCTCCGGCGGCTTCACGGCCTTCACCGGCCCGGTGGCCGAGCGGCTGGGCTTCGACGAGAACCGCGGCAACGTGCTGCTGGTCGAGGGAGACCGGTTCACCGGTTTCGTGGCCGAGCCCATCCTCGGCCGGGAGGCGAAGCGCGAGACGCTGGTCGAATTGCGGAACCGGCTCGGCCTCTCCCAGGCGGACGTGCTGGCGGTGGGCGATGGCGCGAACGACCTCGCCATGCTCGGCGAGGCGGGCCTGGGCGTCGCCTTCCGGGCCAAGCCGGCCGTCGCGGCCGCCGCCGGCGCCCGGATCGAGCACGGCGACCTTACCGCGCTCCTGTACCTGCAGGGGTTTCGGCGGGAGGAGTTCCGCGATTGAGGAACGGTGACGGGAGCCGGGGGTCGGAGTAGGGTACGGCCGGAGGGGCGACGAGATGGATCAACTCACACCCTACCGCGACGACGTCTACGCCTGGTCGCGCGAGCAGGCGGCCGTGCTGCGGGACATGATGGGCCGCCGCGACCTCCCGAACCAGCTCGACCTCGAGAATGTCGCGGAGGAGATCGAGAGCGTGGGGAGCGAGGTCCGGAACGCCGTCGAGAGCTTCATCCGGCTCATCCTGCTGCATGCGGTCAAGATCGCCGTCTCACCCGCTGAAGAGGCCAAAGCTCATTGGCGCGAGGAGATACTCGGCTTTCACGCCGAGATCTTGGGCCGATACACGCGATCCATGAGGAAGGACATCGATCTCGATCTTATCTGGCGCCGTGCGGCCCGTCAGGCGGCGGCACATCTCGGGCGGTTTGGGGAGCGCTTACCTGCCCTGCCGGCAACATGCCCGATCCACCTAGAGGCCATTCTCGTCGAGGAGCTGGATGTGGATTCGGCCCTGACCCTCGTGCGTAGCTCTTTCGAGCATCCCTTCGAGGCCTGACCCGACGCGCCTCACAGAAGCGGGCTAGCGTCACCCCCGTCCCCGTTGCGGAGGACGGCGACATGCACCGCGCCCATTCGGGATTGGGCTGTTCGCCCTCATTCCATCGAGATGGCCACGAAGCGCACCTCGCCCTGCGGGTTCGACACGAGCAGGAGCGCCGATTTCCGGCCGTCCTTCTTCAGGCTGTCGACCCGGCGGGAGATGTCGGCCGGGCTGCCGACCGCCTCCTGGCCGACCTCGACGATCACCTCGCCGGCCTGGATGCGCTTGTCGGCCGCGGCGGAATTCGGGTCGACGCGGGTCACGACCACGCCCTTCACGCTATCCTTGATGCTGTAGCGGCGGCGGAGTTCGTCCGAGACGCCGGACAGTTCGAGGCCGAGGACGCGGCGGGTCGGGGAGACGTCCGGCTGGGGCGGGGTGACCGCCGCCTGCTGCGTCTTCTCGCCGTCCTCCAGCCGCCCGAGCGTCACCTGTCGCGTGGATTCCTGCCCCTTGCGGACGATGGTGACGTCGCCGCTCCTGCCGCCCGGCGTCGAGGCCACGATCCGCGGGAGGTCGCGCGATTCCCGCACCTCGCGCCCGTCGAAGCGGGTGATGACGTCGCCGACCTCAAGCCCGGCCGGCTTCGCCGGGCCCTTGTCGTCCACGCCCGCGACGAGTGCGCCCTTGGCACGACCGAGCCCCAGGGCCTCGGCCGTGGAATCGTCGACGTTCTGTATGCGGACCCCGAGCCAGCCCCGGCGGGTTTCGCCGAATTCACGCAGCTGATCCACGACCGGCTTCGCGCTCGCGGACGGCACGGCGAAGCCGATCCCGACCGAGCCGCCCGTCGGCGACAGGATCGCCGTGTTGATGCCGATCACCTCGCCGGACATATTGAAGAGCGGCCCGCCGGAATTGCCCTTGTTGATGGCCGCGTCCGTCTGGATGTAGTTGTCGTAGGGGCCGGATTCGATGTTGCGGCCGCTTGCCGACACGATGCCGGCCGAGACGGACCCCCCGAGGCCGAACGGGTTGCCGATGGCGATCACCCAATCGCCCGGCCGCATCTTCTCCGAATCGCCGAAGGGCACGGATTTCAGCGGCTTCTCCGGCTTCACCCGGAGCACCGCGAGGTCGAGCTTCGTGTCCTTGCCGATGATCTCGGCCTTCAGCTTGGAGCCGTCGTGAAAGATGACGGAGATGTCGTTCGCCTCGCCGATCACGTGATTGTTCGTGACCACGATCCCGGACGCGTCGATGACGAAGCCCGAGCCGAGCGAGCTCGACCGGCGCTGCTGCTGCTGCCGGGGCGAGCTGTCGCCCTCGCTCCGGTTGCCCTCGTTGCGGTTACCTTCGTTGCGGTTTCCCTGCCCGCGCCGGTTGAAGAAATCCTCGAATAGGTCTTCGAACGGCGTGCCGGGCGGCAGCTGGGGGAGGGTGCGGTTGCGGGTCTCGACCGTGGTCGACGCGGAGATGTTCACCACCGCATCCGTCACCGCGGCGGCGAGAGCGGCGAGGCGGGCCGGCCCCTTCGCGACGGCCGGACCGACGCCCAGGAGGCCCGCGCCGATCAGCGCCGCCGCGACGGACCTGCGCCAGCGGGGCGCAACGCTCGACAGGCTTCGACCGTTCTCGATCATCCGGAACCTCGCGACGCGGCGGGCGGATCGTCCCCGGCCGCCCTGAACGGTGAGAATGGCCCCTTTCGGGTCAAATTGCGAGCCGCCGGGCCGCCCATACGATCACGACGCCGAGGATGGCGGAAACGAGGCCGACGATCCTCATGCGATCGCGCGGCGAGCCCGCCGCTTCGAGGAGCGCCCTCTGCACCGCGCCGGGGAACGAGGCGAACAGCAATCCCTCCACCGCGAGCGCAAGACCGAGCGCGGCGAAGAGGTCGCGCATCGTAATCCGATCTCGTCAGGGGCGGGACGGCGCCGGGGTGTCCGCGGACGTCCGAGCCCGCCCCGTCGGGTCGTTGAAGAACCGGAAAAAATCGGAGTTCGGCGACAGGACCATGCGGGTCTCTCCCGGCTTCAGGGACGCCTCGTAGGCCTGCATGCTCCGGTAGAAGTTGAAGAATTCGGGGTCCCGTCCATAGGCTTCGGCCAGGATGCGGTTGCGCTCGGCATCGCCGTTGCCGCGCAGCTCCTCCGCCTTGCGGCTGGCATCGGCCACGATGACGGTGACGTCGCGGTCGGCCCTCGCCCGGATGCCCTGGGCGATCTGCGTGCCCTGCGCCCGGATGTCGGTCGCCTCCCGCTGGCGCTCCGTCTGCATGCGCTGGAACACCGCCTGGCTGTTCTGCTCCGGCAGGTCGACCCGCCGCAGCCGCACGTCCACGACCTCCACGCCGAGCCCGCGCGCGGAGGCGTTCACCTCCGAGGCGATGCGCTTGATGAGGTTCTCGCGCTCCGTCCGGACGATGGAGCTGAACGTGGCGTCGGCCAGGACGCTCCTGACGGTCGAGCTCGTGATGGAGCCGAGCCGGTTGTTAGCCCCCGGGATGGAGTTCACCGACTGGTAGAAGCGCAGCGGATCGAGGATGCGGTAACGGGCGAACGAATCGACGACGAGACGCTTCTGGTCGGAGGCGATCACCTCCTGGGCCGGCAGGTCGAGATCGAGCACGCGCCGGTCGAAATAAACGACGTTGTCGATCAGCGGCACCTTGAAATGCAGCCCGGGCGCGAGGCCGGAGGGCAGGCCCGGCCCGGCGCCGACGGGCCGCACCGCGCCGAAGCGCAGGACGAGAGCGGTCTGCGTCTGCTGGACCACGAACACGGATGCGAACAGGATGACGAGGACCACGGCCGCGATCGCGACCGCGGCCGTCCGGAACGTGGCGCTCATCGGCCGGCCCCCGGCTGGTTCGGGAGGCCGGGCGTCGGCCGGCGCCCGGCCTCGCCCAGCGGGAGGTAGGGGACGACGCCCGCGCCCGCGCCGCTCTGGTCCAGGATGATCTTGTCCGCGCCGCCGAGCACGCGCTCCATGGTCTCGAGGAAGATGCGCTCGCGGATCACCTGCGGGGCCTTCTTGTATTCGTCGTAGACCTGCGCGAAGCGCGAGGACTGCCCGTTCGCCTCGGCGATGGAGCGCTCCCGATAGGCTTCCGCGCCCTGCGTGATCTTGGTGGATTCGCCCCGCGCCTCGGGGACGACGCGGCTCGCATAGGTCTCGGCCTCGTTGCGGACGCGGTCCTGGTCCTGGCGGGCCGCCTGGACATCCCGGAACGCGTCGATGACCTGGCTCGGCGGGTCCACCTTCTGCAGGTTCACCCGCAGGATCTCGACGCCCGCCCCGTAATGGTTCAGCGTCTCCTGGCCGATCTGCTTCACCTCCGCCTCGATCGCGGCGCGGTCCACCGTCAGGATCGTCTGGATGTTGCGCCGGCCGATCACCTCCCGCATGGCGCTCTCGGCCACCGATCTCACGGAGCCGTCCGGGTTCGCGATGTTGAACACGAAATCCGTGACCTTGGCGGGGTCGACCTGCCATTGCAGGGTGAAGTCGATGTCGACGATGTTCTCGTCGCCGGTCAGCATGAGGCCGTCGTCGCCGCCCCCGACCCTCTGGGGAAGACGTCGCGGACCTTCGGCCCTGACCCCGATCTCGATGGTGCGCAGCGTCGTCACGTTCGGCTTCATCACGCTGCCGATCGGATAGGGGAGGTTGTAGCTCAACCCCTCCTTGCTGAGCCCGACGAAGCGGCCGAAGATCTGGTTCACGCCGACCTCGTCCGGCCGCACCGTGTAGATGCCCGTCATCGCCCACACGGCGAGCGCCGCGAGCGCGATCAGGGCTACGCCCCGGCCCCCCATCTGGGCGCCGCCCGGGACCATGCTGCGGATGCGGTCCTGCCCGCGCCGGATGATGTCCTCGAGGTCCGGCGGCTTGTTGCCGCCGCCGGACGGGCCGGAGCCCCAAGGGCCGCCCGATCCGCCGCCGCGCTGCCCCCACGGGCCGCCGCCGCCGCCTCCGTTGCTCCAAGGCATTAAGCGAGACATCCTTCAGGGCCTGCGGCCCCGAGGGAGCCGGCGCGCTTGTCGTTGACGGGGTGTCGACGAGTCAAGCGGAGCAGGTGGGGTGAGGGCGCCCGCGCGTCAACGGGAGGAGGCCATCGCGGTTAAGAGCGGTCACACGCGACGAAGGTCGACGAAGTCGAACGCGTGCTCGTCCCGCGGACCGGCCGGGTGGTGTTCGCGAAACGTCTCGCGGAACGCGGCCGGGTTGTAGGGCGGGAACAGGGTGTCGCCCTCCGGCCGTGCATGGACGAGGGTCAGGTGGAGAACCGCCGCCTCCGGCAGCGCCAGCCGGTAGATCTCGGCCCCGCCCACCACCGCGATGCTGTCCGCTCCCATCCGGGCCGCCGACTGGCCGGCGATCTCCATGGCTTCGGCCCAGCCATGGGCGACTACCGCGCCGGGAGCCGTGAAGCGCGCCGTGCGCGTCACCACGACCGTCTCCCGTCCCGGGAGAGGTCTGCCGATCGAATCCCAGGTCCGTCGGCCCATGATCAGCGGCTTGCCGACCGTCAGCGCCTTGAAGCGCCGCATGTCCGTGCCGAGCCGCCAGGCAAGCGCGTTGTCGCGCCCGATGACGCCGTTGGCGGCGATTGCGGCGACGAGCGCGAGGGCGGTAGCCAATGGACGCGGTTCGACGTGGGCCGAGCGCTCGCTTGCCTCAAGCTGCAGTGTCGTAGAGGACGGCATCCGGGATGAAGATGCCGGACGCGAACTGGTCCTCCAGCCGACGAGGCGATCGCCGAGCCAGCGGAGACAAGGACACGAGCGCCTCACCCATTTCGCTGTCACGGCGGACCGGAACGACATCCGCGAGATCGAGAGACGGGAAACCGGCCAGGATCCCGTTGTCGGAGAGAAGGCGAGCCAGCACCTCGTGGGGCTGTGACAGAGTGCCCGCGTACCAATCCGAAACCACGTTGAGGGTCCATCGGTCGCGATCCGGGTCGAGGACCCAGGCGGCCGCGTGAACCGGCACTCGGTTGGATCTGAGGGTGTCGAGAACCCTTTGTCCGGCCTCTATGGTGGGCTCGGAAGGTGCGGCCTTAGCCACGCGAACACTCCATAGGCCGGCTCCTCGATGGCGTCTGCCATCTCCCGCGCCTCATCGGCGCCGATCAGGCGGTACCTGGCCGCCTCGTCCCACCTTACCACGACCGACCAGCGGCGCGAGAACTCGAGATCGCGTCGCCGATCGTCCAGGCTCGCCGCGAGCTTGGCCAGTCCGACGAGTCTTTGGAGATCGTGCGTGTGGACCTGGTCAACGAACTTCCTGTCCGGGATCTCGTCGGCCCGGAAGAGGCTCGCGATGATCGCCTTGAGAAGGATCTCGATGGCGTAACCGTACAGGTAGTAGCTGTTGGACCATCGCCCATGCTGCAGGAGGAGGCGTCCATCCGACAGTTTGGACATCGCCACGTCCAGGAGCTGAGCGCGGGAAAACATCCGCCTACACCGCCACGGGCGCCCGTATGGCCGGGGCGGGATCGTAGCCGTCCACCGCCACGTCGTCATAGCCGAAATCGAAGATCGACCGCACGGACGGGTTGAGAACGAGACGTGGCAGGGGCCGCGGCTCGCGGGCGAGTTGCAGGCGAGCCTGGTCGAGGTGGTTCGAATACAGGTGGGCGTCGCCGAAGCTGTGCACGAAGTCGCCGACGGCGAGGCCGGTCGACTGGGCCATCATGTGGGTCAGGAGCGCATAGGAGGCGATGTTGAAGGGCACGCCCAGGAAGGCGTCGCCGGAGCGCTGGTAGAGCTGGCAGGAGAGCCGGCCGCCCGCCACGTAGAACTGGAACAGGCAATGGCAGGGAGCGAGCGCCATCCGGTCGAGATCGGCCGGGTTCCAGGCGGAAACGACCAGCCTGCGGGAATCCGGGTTGCGGCGGATCTCCTCCTCGACGGAGGCGATCTGGTCGATCGTCCGGCCGTCCGGCGCGGTCCACGAGCGCCATTGCTTGCCGTAGACGGGTCCGAGCTCGCCCCGCTCGTCCGCCCATTCGTCCCAGATGCCGACGCCGTTCTCGCGGAGGTAGCCGATATTCGTCTCGCCCCGCAGGAACCAGACGAGCTCGTGCACGATCGATTTCAGGTGCACCCGCTTGGTGGTGACGAGCGGGAAGCCCTGCGACAGGTCGAAGCGCATCTGGTGTCCGAAGACGGACAGCGTGCCGGTGCCGGTCCGGTCCGTCTTGGTCGCGCCCTCCCGCAGGATGCGGCGGAGGAGGTCGTGATAGGCCTGCATGAATGCCGGCTCTACGGCCCTCCTGCCGGGCCGGCAATCGGAACGTGCCGGGGCTCGACAGGATTGTGGCCCCGATGCCCGCCACGCGCACCATTTCGCGACGGGACCTCCGGTCGCGCAGCCTTGGGCTTGACTGCGGTCCGGCCCGGGCCGCAACTGGACAGGATCGATCCCGTATTCCCCCGACCGCCAAGGCGCCATCGCTGTCGATGCCGACGGACCTCATCCGCTACGACCTCCTGGTCCAGGAGGCGCTCAAGGGCGTGGTCCGCCGCATCCTCACCGATGCGACCCGCGACGGGCTGCCGGGCGAGCACCATTTCTACATCTCGTTCCGGACGGAGCATCCCGGGGTCCGGCTGTCGCAGCGGCTTCGCGAGCGCTACCCGCAGGACATGACCATCGTCCTCCAGCACCAATACGACAACCTCGTGGTGGCCGAGACGGCCTTCGAGGTCGGCCTGTCCTTCTCGGGCATCGCGGAACGCCTGCGCGTCCCCTTCGATGCGCTGACCGGCTTCTTCGACCCGTCCGTGCAGTTCGGGCTGATGTTCGAGGCGCCGGAGGAGGGCGAGAAGGCCGAAGCGCCGGCCGCGCCGGCCATCGCCGGCCCGGTCCCGAAGGTCGGGACGCGCAAGCTCGAGAGCGTCGGCAAGGGCAA
>CALMTJ010000210.1 GCA_937872715.1 uncultured Methylobacteriaceae bacterium | reverse complement strand
CTCGGGGGCTCGGCCGTCGCAGCCTGCCGGGGCTGGTCCCGCCACAGCCAGGCCACGACGCCGACCGGCACCGCGATCAGCGCCAGGACGGCCAGGAGGACGGCTTGACGGCCGGTCACGCCGGCCAGCGCGCCGCGCGGCGGAAACGCCTCGCCGGCCCCGTCCTCCTCCGCGCCGGCGGCGGACGGGACCGGAGCCGGGGGACGGCGGGGCCGCCCGGGAGCCGTCGCCCTGGCCGGAGGAGGCGATGCGAACTCCGCCTCGACCTGCCGGATGGCGTCGTCGAGCGAATCCTCCTCCCGGCCGATCTCGGCGGGCGTCAGGGCCGGCGTGACCGTCCGGAGCTGCTCGCCGAGCGCCCGACGGGCCCGCTCGTAGACCGAATCCCGCATGGCGGGCGACTTGTCCGGAAGACCGTCGACCAGCTTGGCCAGGAGGGAGTGGTAATCCGCCATCGTCCGGGTCCGGAGCGCCGCTAGGCCTCGAACGGATTCTGAACCAGGATGGTATCGCGCCGTTCCGGCGAGGTCGACAGCACGGTGATCGGCGCCCCGATCAGCTCCTCGATCCGCCGCACGTATTTCACGGCTTCCGCCGGCAGCTCCGCCCAGGAGCGCGCGCCCTGCGTCGAGCCGCGCCAGCCGGGCACGGTCTCGTAGACGGGCAGGGCCCGGGCCTGCGCGGACGGGCTGGCCGGGAGGTGGTCGATCACCTGGCCGTCCAGCCGGTAGGCCGTGCAGACCTGCAGCGTCTCGAACCCGTCCAGCACGTCGAGCTTGGTCAGCGCGATCCCGTCGATCCCGCAGGTCCTGACCGTCTGCCGCACGAGCACGGCATCGAACCAGCCGCAGCGCCGCTTGCGGCCCGTGACCACGCCGAATTCGCGTCCGCGCGATCCCAGGAGCTCGCCCGTCTCGTCGGTGAGCTCCGTCGGGAACGGCCCCTCGCCGACCCGCGTCGTGTAGGCCTTCGCGATCCCGAGCACACGGCCGAGCGCGGCCGGGCCGATGCCGGACCCGGTCGCGGCCTGCCCGGCCACGATGTTGGACGAGGTCACGTAGGGATAGGTGCCGTGGTCCACGTCGAGAAGCGCGCCCTGCGCGCCCTCGAACAGGATGCGCCGTCCGGCCCGCCGCTCGCCGTCGAGCAGCGCCCAGACCCGGTCGGCATAGGGCAGCACCCTCGGGGCCACGCTCACGATCTCGTCCAGCAGCGCGTCGCCATCCACCTCCGCGATGCCGAGGCCGCGCCGGAGCGCGTTGTGATGGGCGAGGAGCCGCTCGATCTTGGCCGGGAGCGCGTCCGGGTCGGCGAGGTCCACCACCCGCAGAGCCCGGCGCCCCACCTTGTCCTCGTAGGCGGGCCCGATGCCGCGCTTCGTGGTCCCGATCTTCAGGCCCGCATTCGCCGTCTCGCGATGGTGGTCGAGCTCGCGGTGGAGCGGCAGGATCAGGGTCGCGTTGTCGGCGAGCCGGAGCGTCCGCGGCGACACCTCGACGCCCTGCGCCCGGATGGCGTCGATCTCGGCCACGAGATGCCAGGGATCGACCACGACCCCGTTGCCGATCACGGCGAGCTTGCCGGGGCGCACGACGCCGGAGGGAAGCAGCGACAGCTTGTAGGTCACCCCGTCGACGACGAGCGTGTGGCCGGCATTGTGCCCGCCCTGGAAGCGCACGACGACGTCCGCCTGTTCGGACAGCCAGTCGACGATCTTGCCCTTGCCTTCGTCGCCCCATTGGGCGCCGACCACGACCACGTTCGCCATCGGGCTCGCAACATGAAAAACCCGGCACGGGGCCGGGCGACATCGACTTCACGACCCGCCGTTCTCCCCGATCGCAATGGGCCGGTCAAGTTTCGCCGCCGCTCAGGGAACGATCCGCTCCCGCCCGGTGAACACGGTCAGGCTGTCCCGTCGGGCGATGGCGACCAGGGTCACCTGGAGGGCGCGGGCGCGGGCGATCGCGAAGGAGGTGGGGGCGGAGATGGCGACGATCGTCCGGGCGCCGAGCGTCGCGGTCTTCTCCACCATCTCGAAGGA
>CALMTJ010000209.1:5973-6315 GCA_937872715.1 uncultured Methylobacteriaceae bacterium | reverse complement strand
GTCCTCAAGGCGCAATTCGGCATCGAATCGATGCCGTATTGCGCCTTGAGGACCGGGTTGACGAAGCGCCAGCCGATGGTCGTGTCGTAGGTCTCCGTCGTGCGCTGGAAGGGCTGCTCGGCCTTGCCGGTGACGAAGGGCGCGCGCGTCATCGATTCGACGCCGCCCGCGATGCAGAGATCCGCCTCGCCGGCCTTGATGGCGCGCGCGGCGGCCCCGATCGCGTCGAGGCCGGAGGCGCAGAGCCGGTTCACGGTCGCGGCCGGCACGCTTGGCGGCAATCCCGCGAGGAGCGCCGCCATGCGGGCCACGTTGCGGTTGTCCTCGCCGGCCTGGTTGGCG
>CALMTJ010000209.1:0-5963 GCA_937872715.1 uncultured Methylobacteriaceae bacterium | reverse complement strand
CAGGTCGAGCACGACCTCGTCGACGCCGTCCGCGATGCCGGGATGGCGCTTCAGCAACTCGCGGATCGGCACGGCCGCGAGGTCGTCCGCCCGGACGGAGGCGAGCGCGCCGCCGTATCGGCCGATCGGCGTCCGCACCGCGTCGCAGACGAAGACATCCGCCATGGTTTCCCTCCCCCGTCCCCTCAGATGCAGCGGCCGCCATCGACGGTCAGCACCGCGCCCGTCACCATCTCGGCTTCGTCCGAGCACAGGAACAGGGCGGAATTGGCGATGTCCTGCGGCGTCGACAAGCGGCCCCACGGGACGGAGGCCGTGAAGGCGGCGCGCTTCTCCGGCGTGTCCTCGCCCATGAACGTGGCCAGCAGCGGGGTCTCGCCCGCGACGGGCGCGATCGCGTTCACCCGGATCCTGTCCGGCGCGAGCTCGACCGCCATGGATTTCGACAGCATGATGGCCGCGGCCTTGGAGCCGTTGTACCAGGTCAGGCCGGGACGCGGTCGTATGCCGGCCGTGGAGCCGATGTTCAGGATCACGCCGCGACCCCTCGCGCGGAAATGCGGCACGAGCGATCGGGCGAAGAGGTAGATCGACTTCACGTTCACCGCGAAGATCCGGTCGAACTCCTCCTCCTCCACCTCGAGCATCGGCCGGTTGCGATGCGTCGTGCCGGCATTGTTGACCAGGATGTCGATATGCCCGAACGCCGCCACGGCGTCCGCCGAGGCGCGGTCCACCTCCTGCCCGTCCGACACGTCGCAGCCGAACGCGACGGCTGCCGGGCCGAGGCGCGCCGCCTCCCGCTCGGCGGCCTCCCGGTTGATGTCGAGCAGCGCGACGAGCGCCCCCTCCCGGATGAAGGTCTCGGCGATGCCGAGGCCGAAGCCCTGGCCGGCGCCGGTCACGATCGCCGTCCTGTTGCGGAGCCTCACTGATGTCCTCCCCCCAGGTCGCGGGCCGTTTTGGGAGGCGTCCGGGGCTTCGTCAACGGGTGCGGCGCCCCGAAACGCGAGGGGGTTGATCGCGGCCGGGCTTTCGGCAAGTCTTCCCCATCGGCATCAGCACGGGACGAACCCGGCGGCGCGACCACAGGCGGGGTGACGGAAGGCGGCTTCATGGCCCAGGCCGATCAGTCGAGATGCTCGGCGCTCATCGTCGAGGACGACCGCGGACAGAGCGCTCTCGGGGCCGCCATGCTGGCGGAATTCGACCTCGACGTGCACCAAGTGGAGACCGCCGAGGCGGCGATCTCCCACCTACGAGACCGCGGCGGGGCCGTCACGGTCCTGCTCGCCGACGTGAACCTCCCCGGCGACATGAACGGCGTGGCGCTCGCCCGCAGCGTGTCCGTGCTGTGGCCGTCCGTCTCCCTCATCGTCACGTCCGGCGATCCGCCCGAGCTCTTCGCGAGCCTTCCGGACAGCTGCGTCTTCATCCCGAAGCCGTGGCGGGCCCTCGACATCGTCGCGGCGGCCGAGCGCGCCGCACGCGCCGACCATTCGGTCCGCTCCCTCCGTCTCTGACACTTTCAACGGCGAGAAGTCCCGCAGGCCCGTGCCGTGGCGGCACAGGACGTTCCCGCGCGGCTTTACGGAACGTTAGAAGTTGAATGATCGACTGACCGGATCGTAAACCATCGCGTCGGCCGAGCCGGATCGCGAGCAGCCAGCGGGGCATCCGTTTGCTCTGAGATCGGGAGATCGACCGTGAGCCGACAATTGACAGTCCTGCTCGTCGCCAGCGACGGGATGACGCGACAGATCACCGCGAACGGCCTCGCGATGTACGGCTACGAGCCGCTGACGGCCCGGGACGGTCAGGCGGCGATGGACCACCTCCAGGCCAACCGGAAGGTGGACATCCTGGTGGTCGACGCCGATCTCGGCGGCGAGATCACCGGCCTCGCGGTGGCCAAGGCCGCACGCCTCATCAACCCTCGCATCGACGTCATCTACGCCTCCCGCGCGCCTCACCGCATCCCGCAGGAGGCCAAGGTCAAGGGCGCACCCTCCATACGCAATCCCTATCAGCCGCAGCAGATCGTCGGCATGATCTCCGAACTGCGCTACCGGATGCCCTCCGACGGGATCGACCGTCGGGTCGCCTGAGGCGAATCCGCCGGAACCCGGCTCCCGACGGCACGTTACGAACCCCGAAACGGGGGGACACACGATGGGACGTTCGCTTCTGCTCTGGCTGGTCGGGGTGCCGCTCCCGATCGTCCTGCTGCTGTGGTTCTTCGTGTTCCGGTAAAAGACCGGCGACCCGGAGACCGGCGGCCTATTCGGCCGCCGCGCGCCGCGGGACGGCCCGCGCGACCCGCTCCTCCTTGATCAGCTCGGCCGTCATGAAGGCGATCTCCAGCGCCTGGTCGGCGTTGAGGCGCGGATCGCAGAAGGTGTGGTAGCGGTCCCCGAGATCGCTATCCGTCACCGCCCTGGCTCCGCCGGTGCATTCGGTGACGTCCTTCCCGGTCATCTCGAGATGGAGGCCACCCGCATGCGTGCCCTCCTGGCGATGAACGGCGAAGAAGTTCGCGATCTCGGACACGACGGCGTCGAACGGCCGTGTCTTGTAATCGTTCGCGGCCTTGATCGTGTTGCCGTGCATGGGGTCGCACGACCAGACGGGGTGGCGGCCTTCGCGCACCATCGCGCGCAAGAGACCGGGGAGGTGATCCTCGACCTTACCGGCGCCGAAGCGGCAGATCAGCGTGAGCCGACCCGGCTCCCGGTCGGGGTCGAGGAGGTCGGCGAGGCGCGCCAGGCCGTCCGGCGTCAGAGAAGGCCCGCATTTCAGGCCGACCGGATTCTGGATGCCCCGCGCGTATTCGACATGCGCCCCGTCCGGCTGGCGGGTGCGGTCGCCGATCCAGACCATATGGCCGGAGGTCGCGTAGGATTCGCCCGTGGTCGAGTCGATCCGGGTCATCGCCTGCTCAAAGCCGAGCAGGAGCGCCTCGTGGCTCGTGTAGAAATCCGTCGTCCGCATCTCCGGATGCGTTTCCGGATCGATGCCGATCGCCCGCATGAAGGCCAGCGTCTCCGAGATGCGGTCCGCCAGCTCCCGGTAGCGCGAGGATTGAGCGGAATCCTTGGAGAAGCCGAGCATCCAGCGGTCGACATTGTCGAGGTTCGCGTAGCCGCCCGTGGCGAAGGCGCGCAGCAGGTTCAGCGTGGCGGCGGATTGGCGATAGGCCTCGATCTGCCGGCGGGGGTCCGGGCGACGTGCCTCCGCCGTGAACGCGTTGTCGTTCACGATATCGCCGCGGTAGCTCGGAAGGTCGACCTCCCCGATCCGCTCGGTCGGGGAGGAGCGCGGCTTCGCGAATTGCCCGGCGATGCGGCCGAGCTTCACCACCGGCGACGACCCGGCGAAGGTCAGCACCACCGCCATCTGCAGGAAGACGCGGAAGAAGTCGCGGATGTTGTCGGCGGAATGCTCCGCGAAGCTCTCGGCGCAATCCCCGCCCTGAAGCAGGAACGCTTCGCCGGCCGCGACCTTCGCGAGCGCACGTTTCAGCTTTCGGGCCTCTCCCGCGAAGACGAGCGGAGGACAGCCGGAGAGCTGCGCCTCGACCGCCCGGAGAGCGTCGGGATCCGGGTAATCCGGCATCTGCTGGGCGGGCCTGTCCCGCCAGCTTCCCGGTGTCCACCGCTCGGCCATGACCGCCTCTCGCCCTCCCGCCGGATCGCGTGCTTATAGGGAGGGCCGGCCGCGATGGCGAGGGCGAAGGCCGGTCAACGCGCCGCCGTGGCGTCCGGTCCGCCGATGAGGCGGCGGTACTCGGCCTCCGGCACGCCGTAGAGCCCGGCGCAGAACTCCTCGAGCCCCTGCCGGTCCCGCATCACGACGCGGCCCCGGAGCGAGCGGATCAGCGCCTTTCCCTCGAGCTCGTGCAGCGCGACGGTCACGCCGGGCCGGCGGACGGCCAGCATCAGCGCCATGAATTCGTGGGTCAGGAGGAGCTCGTCGCCGTCCGTCCGGTCGTGCAGCATGAGGATCCAGCGGGCGAGCCGCTGCTCCACCACCGCGAGGCCGGCCGCGAGGGCCGTGTGGGCGGTCTGGACCGCGAAGGCGTGCACGTAGCGGAGCAGGAGGCGGCGGGCCGAGGGAGACCTGTCCATCAGGTCGCGGAGAGCGGCGGCCGGAAGCCGGTGCGCCCCTCCTTCCAGCTGAACCACCGTCTCGTGCGGCGAGCGGTCGGCGCATGTCAGGACGGCGAGGCCGGACATGCCGTCCCAGCCGAAGGGACCCGCTTCCATCCTGCGGCGGACACCGTCGAGCGCGATCACGGAGGCGATGCCGCTCTCGGGGAAGTAAACGTGCTCGATGGCGGCGCCGGCCGCCTCCAGCACCTGCCCCGGCGAGAGCGGAACGGGTTCGAGCATGGGCAGCAGACGGCCGATATCGTCGTCGCTCAGGTTGGAGAGAAGCTGGTTCCTGAAACGCCGCGTCTCGAATCCACCGGCCATATCGATGCTCAAACCCGACGACACCCATCGCTATCGGCGAACGACCCCGGCTGCAACCTGGGCTGCGCTTTCGCAGGACGCGGCCCGCCTGTATGAGCGCTCGGTTGAGGGAGGCACGAGATGAGCGGGAACGCCAAGGTTGCGGTGATCACGGGCGCCGGCACCGGCGTCGGCAAGGCCTCGGCGTTGGCGCTCCTGAACGTGGGTTACTCGGTCGTGCTGTCCGGGCGCAGGCGGGAGCCGCTGGACGAGGTCGCGGCTTCGGCGGAGCCCGGGCGGACGCTCCGCGTCCGGACGGACGTGACCGACCCGGAGAGCGTCGCCGCGCTGTTCCGGGCGACGACCGACGCCTATGGCCGGCTGGACCTCCTGTTCAACAATGCCGGCATCGGAGCGCCCGGCGTCCCGATCGAGGATCTCCCGCTCGAGGCGTGGCGGGCCGTCGTCGACACGAACCTCACGGGCATGTTCCTGTGCACCCAGCACGCCTTCCGGATCATGCGGGACCAGAGCCCGCGGGGCGGCCGCATCATCAATAACGGCTCGATCTCCGCCCACACGCCGCGCCCGCTCACCATCGCCTACACGGCGACCAAGCACGCGGTGACCGGGCTCACGAAATCCGCCTCGCTCGACGGGCGCGCCTACGACATCGCCTGCGGGCAGATCGACATCGGCAACGCCGATACCGCGATGGGCGAGCGCATGAAGTCCGGCGTCCCGCAGGCCGACGGCTCGATCAGGGCCGAACCCGTGATGGATCCGCGGGTCGTGGCGGACGCGGTCGTCTACATGGCCTCCCTGCCGCTCGAGGCGAACGTGCAGTTCCTGACCGTGATGGCGACCAAGATGCCGTTCATCGGCCGGGGATAGCGCTCACGGGCGCCCGACGATGCGGACCGCCCTCCCCTGGCTGACGAAGGCGTAGCTCGCGGCCCCGATCTGGCCCATCATCACGGCCTCCGCCACGGGTTCGGCGATGGCCCCCTCCGCCGCCCATTCGAGGTAGAAATTGGCGCCCGTCCCGCCGCGGAGGTCGGTGACCGGCACCGCCACCTCGACCGTGCCGAACGGCTTCAGCGCGACCGGCTTCTCCAGGTAGGCGTGGACCAGCCGCCCGGACGTGTCGTGGTAGTCGATCCGGCGCAGCACGAGCGGGACGGCGTTCGAGGCGTTGTGCACGGACAGGGTGACGGTGAAGTTCGCCTGCACGCGCCCGCCCGACAGGAGCACGGACGAATAGGCCGGGACGTAGATCGCGCCCTCGACGGGCAGGGCGGGCGGCACGTCCGTCAGTGAGGATCGGAAGCGTTCCAGCGAGGCCGGCGGCGGCTCGGCCAAGGCCGGGGTGGCGGCCAGGACGAATCCGGCGAGCAGGGCCGCCCGCGCGGCCGGGAGGGTCGGGCCGGGCACGCTCAGCCGATCGCGAGCGGCTTCGCCGTGACGAAGGGCGTCCGCATGGTGACGAACTCCTCCGCGGCGGTCGGG
>CALMTJ010000208.1 GCA_937872715.1 uncultured Methylobacteriaceae bacterium | reverse complement strand
GAGCGCCCCGCCCGGCCTGTCGTCCCGCCCTGGATCAAGCCCGCTCATCACCGCTCCATTTAAGTCATCGGCCGGAAAGAAACACCATCGCTGCCCGGTTTGGCGCCACCTGCGGCCGTTGGACCGCTTGCGACCCGGGCAGCCCCGTCCCACACTCCCGCCTCAGGCTCCGGCCGGACGCAGCTCGCACGCTCGGCCGAGCCCTCATCGGAGGTGCCTCTTGGATTCGCCAGCGCTCGCCGCCTCCGGCGCGACCTCGATGGACGACGCCGTCATCCGGCATGCCGAGACGGCGCTCGACACGATCGGCCGCGCCCGGGACGCGATCGGCACCGTGATCTTCGGCCAGGAGAAGGTGGTCGAGCTGTCGCTCGTCACCGTGCTGGCCGGCGGGCACGGGCTGCTGGTCGGCGTGCCGGGCCTCGCCAAGACGAAGCTCGTCGAGACGCTCGGCACCGTGCTGGGCCTGGAGGCGAGGCGCGTCCAATTCACGCCGGACCTCATGCCGTCCGACATTCTCGGCACGGAGGTGCTGGACGAGGGTCCCGACCGCCGGCGCTCATTCCGGTTCCTGAAGGGCCCGATCTTCGCCCAGCTGCTCATGGCGGACGAGATCAACCGCGCGAGCCCGCGGACGCAATCGGCCCTGCTCCAGGCGATGCAGGAATTCCACGTCTCCGTCGCCGGCGAGCGCCACGACCTGCCGCGCCCCTTCCACGTCCTGGCGACGCAGAACCCCATCGAGCAGGAGGGCACCTACCCGCTTCCCGAAGCGCAGCTCGACCGGTTCCTCCTGCAGATCGATGTCGGCTACCCGGCGCGGGACGCGGAGCGCCGCATCCTCCTGGAGACCACGGGCGCGGAGCCCGCGAAGCCGTCGCCCGTGCTCGACGCCGAGGCGCTGATGGCTACCCAGCGGCTCGTGCGCCGCCTCCCGGTCGGCGACAAGGTGCTGGACGCGGTGCTCGACCTCGTCCGGTCCGCCCGCCCGGAGGCCGGGACCGAATTTGCCGACAAGCTGATGTGGGGACCTGGTCCGCGCGCCAGCCAGTCGCTGGTCCTGGCGATCAGGGCGCGGGCCCTGGTGCAGGGACGTCTCGCGCCCTCCGTCGACGACGTCGTCGCGCTGGCCGAGCCGGTGCTCAAGCACCGCATGGCGCTGAGCTTCGCGGCCCGCGCGGACGGAGACACCTTGCCGGACCTGATCGGCCGGCTCGTGTCCCGTCTCGGCTGACGGGGCGAGATGGCGACCACGCGGGTCCTGCCGGCCGCGTCCAGGCGCCCCGGCCGGGCCGAGACCGCGGCGGCGCTCTCGCTCGCGGCCCGGATGCCCCGGCTGCTGCTGGAGTCGCGGCGCGTGGCCGCGAGCCTGGCCCACGGCATCCACGGCCGGCGGCGCGCGGGTTCGGGCGAGAGCTTCTGGCAGTTCCGCCCTTACGTGGCCGGGGAGGCCGCGTCCCGGGTCGATTGGCGCCGCTCCGGCCGCGACGACCGGCTCTACGTGCGGGAGCGCGAATGGGAAACGCCGCACGCGGTCTGGATCTGGGTCGACCGCTCCGCCTCCATGGCGTTCTCCTCCGATCTCGCGACGGCGCCCAAGGTCGAGCGCGGGATCGTGCTCGGGCTCGCCCTCGCGGACGCGCTGGTCGGGGCGGGCGAGCGCGTCGGATTGCTCGGCCTCCGGCCTCCGGCCGCGACGCGTCGGATCGCGGAGCTCGTCGCGGAATGCTACGCGGCCGACCGCGCGGGCGAGGACGACGACCTCCCGCCGGCCCTTGCCGTCCACCGCATGGACGAGGTGCTGCTCGTCGGCGACTTCCTCTCGCCTCTCCCGGAGATCGTGTCCCGGGTCGAGGCCATCTCCTCGCGGGGAGCGCGGGGCCACCTGCTCCTCGTCGTCGACCCGGTGGAGGAGACATTCCCGTTCGACGGCCAGGCCATGCTGGAGGAGGGCGAGGCGGGGCTGAGGCTCCGCATCGGCGATGCCCGCGCCTGGCGCGGGGCCTACCGGATCCGCATGGACGCGCACCGACGCGGCCTTGACGAGCTCGTGCGGCGGCGCGGCTGGACGGTGACCGTGCACCACACGGACCGGCCGGCGAGCGAAGCGGCGCTCCGCATCCAGACGCTGCTCGCCGCATCGCGGCCGGGCGGCGGCACGGGAGGGTGAACGTGCTCGGATTGCCGCTGACCTTCGTGTCGCCGCTGGTCCTGCTCGGGCTCGCGTCCCTGCCGGCGATCTGGCTCCTCCTCCGGGTGACGCCTCCGCAGCCGCGCCGCATCGCCTTTCCGCCGCTCCGCATCCTCCACGACCTGCTGCCCGAGCGGGAGAGCCCGGCGCGCACGCCCCTGTGGCTGCTGATCCTGCGCCTCCTAGCGGCCGCCCTCCTGATCCTGGCGGCCTCCGGCCCGGTCTGGAACCCGGGCGCGGACGGCGGGCGGTCGCCCCTGCTGCTCGTGATCGATTCCGGCTTCGCGGCGGCGCGCGACTGGCGCGACCGCTCCGCCCTCGCGGCCGAGCTGGTCCAGGCGGCCGTCCGGGATGGGCGGCCGGTCGCGGTGCTGGCCACCGGGGATCGGCCGTCCGCGATCCAGGCGATCTCCGCCTCCGGCTGGCCGGACAGGAAGGCCCGCACCGAGCCGGAATGCGACCTGCGGTCGGCGAGCCAAGGCTGCGGCTTCAGGGCGCGGACGCGCTCCAGCGCCGGGCCGGGCGCGCCGGCCTCGAGCGCGGCCGGCCGATCCCCGGTGGCCAGCACCGCGCCCGGACGCCCATCC
>CALMTJ010000207.1 GCA_937872715.1 uncultured Methylobacteriaceae bacterium | reverse complement strand
TGCGCACGATGTCCTGCAGCGAGCAGGTCACGAAGAAGTACTGCTGCTGTAGCCGCAGACGTTTGCCCGCCTCGGGCTCGTCGTTCGGATAGAGCACCTTGGAGACCTTCTCGGACGCGACCTCGTCGGGATGCCCTTCCGGTCGCTCTGGGCCGATCCGGTCCGGCGGGAGGCGGACGAGCTGACCGCGATCCTAAGCGAGGGGGAGGGGATCGTGGCCGGGCTCGCCCAGTTCGGGGAGGGGACGTCCGGCCTTCGGCTGGAGCTCGTCCTCCTGCCCCTCCGGCACCGCGGCGCAAGGGCCGGACGCATGCTCGGCGCTATGTCCCCTTTCGCACCTCTGGCGGCGAACGGACCGGAACCGGTCGGCGGCCTGACCACCGACTCGCTCCGGGTCATCCGGCTCGATCGCCCGCCCCACGACCCGCCTGCCCAGGGGAAAAGCGCCGGCAGCGATCGGCCGAGGCCCAGATTTGTGCTCCTGGACGGCGGGCTCTCGGCCCGATCGGAACCGGCGCATTCCGCCGGCCCGTGACCGGTTTCGGGCCGCGCGCGAGCGGTCTGCGCCCGCGGCCCCGCGCGTCTAAGTTGACGTTAACCCCGCCCGGCTAGGTTCGATGCGCGGGATCGGGTGGATGAGCGAACAGCAGGCGAAAGCGCCCCGCTTGGCGGCGCGCAAGCTCGAACGGAGACGCCATCAGCGCGTCCCCGTTTCGCTGCTCGGCCGGTACATGCTGGCCGACCGCCAGGAATATCCCTCCCAGACGGCGGACATCTCGCCCGGCGGCGTGCTGCTCGTCGCGGCGGTCCAGGGGCAGATCGGCGAGCGGGTCGTCGTCTATCTCGAGCATCTCGGCCGGATCGAGGGGGAGATCACCCGCCATCTGCCCCATGGCTTCGCGATCTGCATCTCGGCCGCCTCCCGCAAGCGCGACAAGCTCGCCTCCCAGCTGACCTGGCTCGCGAACCGGCAGGCGCTCGGGCTTCCCGAGGACCGCCGGCACGAGCGGATCACGCCCCACGTGCTGTCCACCACCCTGCGCACGGAGAACGGCCGCGAATTCGCCGGCCGGCTCATCGACGTGTCCCTGTCCGGCGCGGCGATCGCCGTCGAGCAGCGGCCGCCGATCGAATCGGCCATCACGGTCGGCAGCACCAACGCCAAGGTGGTCCGCCATTTCCAGAACGGCATCGCGGTCGAGTTCCGGCTGCCGCTCTCGCCCGATCGCTTCGACGAGAACATCATCCTGTAGCGCGTCCGCATTCCGGGCCGCGACGCCTCTCTGACGTCAGCTCTCAGGATCTGCCGACGACGCCCGCGCGGGTGGCGCAGCGAAGCGCCGGCCCGCTGGGACCGGCCCACCCCCGTGATCCTTCGACGCCCGGTCGCGACCCTGAAGCCGAGATGCCGTCCGGTGGCTCATCGCGGAGCGCGTCCCTGCTTGCGCCGGACGTGTCGGAGGCGGGAGCGACGCTTCCCGTAATGCAAACCGTCAAATTGCTTGCATTCCCGTCATCGGGTCTTTGCCAACAATAAAGCCGCGATTTAGCGGAGCCGATATCCATCAAATTGCGCATATCGACTTCAGTGGCGATGTATAGGTCGCGTTCATGTTGCTCCTCGGGTCACGAGGAACGACATGAACACTGCAGTCAAAGCCGTGATGTCGGCGCTTGCCGTATTGACGATGGCCAGAACGGCACCGGCCGGTGCGCAAAATCTGGCCGCGCTGCCGTCGATCAGCGAGCCGATCACCGCCGTCGGGGAGGCGAAGCCGCTTCCGGCCTGGAACGAGTTCTGCCGCCGCTATCCTGGCGAATGCGCGATCGATCTGAACGAGGCGGCCTTCGTCACCCTCACCCCGAAGACGTTCGGCACGATCGCGGCCGTGAACCGCAGGGTCAACGCCGACATCGCGCCGATGACCGATCTCGACCATTGGGGTGTCGCGGACCGCTGGGACGTTCCGACGGACGGCTACGGCGATTGCGAGGATTACCAGCTTCTCAAGCGCAAGCTGCTGGTCGAGGCCGGGCTGCCACGGCGGGCCATGCGGATGGCGGTCGTCATCGACGAGAAGAACGAGGGCCACGCGGTCCTGATCGTCAGGACGAACCGCGGCGACCTCACCCTCGACAACAAGACGGATGCCGTCCTGAACTGGTTCGAGACGGGCTACGTCTTCGTCAAGCGCGAGAGCCAGGACGTGCAGGGCTGGGTGTCGCTCGGCCGCGCCGTCTCGCCGATCACCACCGCCAACCGGCGCTGATTCCCCCGGCCCTACCTGATCCCCAACGGCCGGTCACTTGACGGGGCCGGTCCACCGGCCGGCCCCGTCCTTTTGCCTGAACGGCTCGTTAACGAACCCTTAACTTAGCGCTTGAGCGCCCGCGGCCCACGTGTCAGCTTTGGTTAAGCAAGCGTTACCGGGCTGATGGGGCAATGCGGACAGGCGGATGCGTCTCGCGCGGAATCGTGCGGCGGGTCGTCGGGAGGGCGGCCGCGGCCCTGATGGCCGTCGCGCTGCTGTCGGGCGCCGCCGCGGCGCAGACGATGGCGGCTCTTCCGGACGCGTCGGCTATCGGGCGTGTGGAGACGACCGGAACCGCCCGCCCGGTCCAGGGCTGGGTCAAGTTCTGCGAACGCTTTCCGGGCGAATGCGAGCTGAACGTGGCCGAACCCGCGACGGTCACGCTGACCGGCCGCGCCTGGAAAACCCTGAACACCGTCAACAGGAAGGTGAACACGACGGTCAAGCCGCTGACGGACCAGGAGCATTGGGGCGTCGTCGACCGTTGGGACCTGCCGGATGACGGCTACGGCGATTGCGAGGATTACCAGCTCCTGAAGCGCAAGATCCTCGTCGAGCAATACGGGTTTCCGCGGCGCGCCCTGCGCATGACGGTGGTCATCGACGAGCAGGGTGAAGGGCACGCGGTGCTGATGGTCCGCACGGACGAGGGCGACCTCGTCCTCGACAACAAGCGCTCGGCCATCCTGCCCTGGCACGAGACCGGGTACGTCTTCGTCAAGCGCGAGGGGCAGGACGGACGGGAATGGGTCTCGCTCGGCGAGCGGGCGTCTCCGATCACCACCGCCAATCGCTGAGCCCCCGACCCCCGGGAGGCGGCCCTCCGCACAATGTAACGTGACTCGACTTCGCGCCGCGCACGGAGAGAGTACGGGGCGATGGCCCGCACGATCCTGGCCCTGTCCCCGCATCTCGACGATGCCGCGTTCTCCTGCGGCGGCACGCTCGCGCGCCTCGCCGCGTCCGGCGCCCGGGTGGTGATCGCCACGGCCTTCACGGCGAGCGTGCCGGAGCCGCAGGGCTTCGCCCTCGCCTGCCAGACGGACAAGGGGCTCTCCCCCTCCCTCGACTACATGGCTCTCCGACGCGACGAGGACGCGGCCGCCGCCGCGGCCCTCGGCGTCGAGCCGGCGTGGCTGCCGTTTCCGGAAGCCCCGCACCGCCGCTACGGCTCGGCCGCGGAGCTGTTCGGGCCGGTGCGGGAGGATGACGTGGTCGTGCCGGACCTCGCCCGCGCCATCACGGAGCTTATCCGCCGCGTCTCGCCCGATCTCCTCCTCGCGCCCCAGGCGGTGGGCGGCCATGTGGACCATGTCCAACTCGTCCGCGCGCTCGGGACGGCGCGGCCTTCCCCGCCCGTCAGCTGGTGGCGGGACTTCCCGTACGGCGCGAGGCGATCCCCGCCCGAGCCGTTCCGCGAGGCGGTGGCGGCCTTGCCGGCCCGCAAGGTGAGGGTCGGCGGAGCGGCGTTGGAGGCGAAGCGCCGCGCCTGCCGCGCCTATGCGAGCCAGCTCGGCTTCCAGTTCGGCGGGCCGGCCGGCCTCGATGCCCGGCTCGCTGAGGCGGGCGACGCCGAGACCTTCCGCGGCGCCGCGTTGCCGATCGCGGACGAGACGGCTCCGGCATGACGCGCCTCCTCTCCGACCCGGCCGAGCTCGCCCGTCGCCGGAGCCTCGTCGCGGGCGCGCCTCACCTTGCCGGGCTGCTTCCCTTCCTGACGGCGCTCCGGGCCGAACACCAGGAAGTCCCCGATCCGGACCCCCTCGATGGCGGGGCCGGCGCGAGACTGCTGCTCCTCCTGGAGACGCCCGGGCCGCGCATCCGAGCGAGCGGCATCGTTTCGCGGGACAACCCGTCCGGCACCGGCCGCAACCTCCGGGCGATGCTCGAGATTGCAGGGATCGCTCGAAGCGACATCCTCATCTGGAACGTCGTGCCCTGGATCATTCACGCGGAGGCGGCGGCCAACCGTGCGCCGAGCCGCGCCGAGCTCCTCCGGGGCATCGCGACGGTGCCGGCTCTCCTCGAGCACCTTCCGGACCTGCATGCGGTCGTCCTGGCCGGGCGCTCGGCAGGTGCCGCGGAACCGACGATCGCCGGGGCGCGTCCCGGCCTGCCGATCTTCCGGGTGCCTCATCCGAGTCCCACCATCCAGTGCACGAGCCCGGACATCCCGCGCCGCTGCGCGGGATGTCTCGCCGCGGCCGCCGCGGCCATCGGGTCGGAGAGGGCGGCCGCGTGAGCCCGGGCTACCTGCCCTTCGCGGGCGCGCTCGATCTGCCGGCCTTCCTCTGCGACAATTGCGGGTCGTGGCAGCGCCATTTCGAAGCTCCGCCTTCCTGCCCGCTCTGCCTCGACGCCCGGCACGTCGTCCCCCAGGCCGGGTGGCGCTTCTGGGTCGAGGCGGAGGCGAGAGCGCGGTTCCCGTGCCGCTGGGACGAGGTCGAGCCGGGAGTGTGGCGGTTCTGGAACGATCCCGTCTGCGGCATCGGGCCGTCCGCCTATCTCGTCACCGGCGCCGCCG
Organism: uncultured Methylobacteriaceae bacterium; assembly: GCA_937872715.1. GTDB lineage: Bacteria > Pseudomonadota > Alphaproteobacteria > Rhizobiales > Beijerinckiaceae > Enterovirga. The sequence goes on along the minus strand of CALMTJ010000207.1, from coordinate 6,943 downwards.
GAAACATGATGTTCGAGGGCTGCACCGTGTTCAGCGAGGAGGCGCTCGGCGCCGTCGCGGATCTGGGCGGCGTCGACGTCCTCTCGGCGTCCCACCCGCACAGCTACGGCGCGCTCTGGCAGGTCCAGGACCGGTTCGACCCCGAATTGGCCCTCCCGGCCGGCGATTTCGCTTGGTCGGCGGCTCTGCGGGTGTCCTGGCCCTACGACGACGCGCTGCACCCCCTGCCGGGCCTCGACCTCTACGTCACGGGAGGCCATTTCGACGGGCATGCCGTGCTCCACGACAGGGAGCGGTGCATCCTGTTCTGCGGCGACGCGCTGAAATTCGAGCTCGATCCGGCCGATCCCCGCCGCGCGCTCACCATCTCCGCCCACAAGGCCTTCGTTCGCGGCGTCCCCCTGACCGCGGCAGAGCTGCGCCGCTACCGGGACGTCTTCGCGCCGCTCGACTTCCGGCAGACCTGGACGCCGTTCGAGCAGGCCGGAAACAGCGGCCGCGCGGAGGCATTGGCGCTGATCGACGCCATGCTTGCAACCCGCCCGCACGCCTATCCCGTCCCGCTCGCGGAGCTTAGGCCCTGACGCGCTCGGCGGGACAAACCGGCCGCAGCTTAACCGTCATGGGCCAAAGGCGCCCGTGCGGCGGTGCAAAATATTGACTTGAGGCCGCCCCCGCCACGATGGTCCACTGGGTTGGCGAAGGTGGCCGTGCGATGAAGAAAGTGGCGTTGATCACCGGGGTGACCGGGCAGGATGGCGGGTATCTCGCCGAGCTCCTGCTCGGGAAGGGCTACGTCGTGCACGGCGTGAAGCGGCGGTCCTCGTCCTTCAACACCGGCAGGGTCGACCATCTCTACCAGGACCCGCACCTGCCCGGCGGCGACTTCAAGATGCATTACGGCGACCTCACGGACGCTACGAACCTCATCCGCATCGTCCAGGAGACGGCGCCGGACGAGATCTACAATCTTGGCGCGCAGAGCCATGTCCAGGTGAGCTTCGAGACGCCCGAATACACGGCGAACTCGGACGCGATGGGTACGCTCCGGCTGCTGGAGGCCATCCGCATCCTCGGCCTGGAAGGCCGGACGCGCTTCTACCAGGCCTCGACGTCCGAGCTCTACGGCAAGGTCCAGGAGATCCCGCAGACGGAGAGGACGCCCTTCTATCCGCGCTCCCCCTACGCGGCCGCGAAGCTCTACGCCTATTGGATCACCGTGAACTACCGCGAGGCCTACGGGATGCACGCCTCGAACGGCATCCTGTTCAACCACGAGGGGCCGACCCGGGGCGAGACCTTCGTGACCCGCAAGATCACCCGAGCCGTGGCGGCGATCGAGCATGGACGGCAGGAGACGCTCTTTCTCGGCAATCTCGACGCCAAGCGCGATTGGGGCCACGCGCGGGACTATGTCGAGGGCATGTGGCGCATCGTCCAGCAGCAGGATCCCGACGATTACGTGCTGGCGACGGGCGAGACCCACACGGTGCGCGAATTCGTCGAGCTCGCCTTCTCGACCGTCGGCCGCGACATCGGCTGGCGCGGGGAGGGCGTCGATGAGGTGGGCGTCGACACCCGCACGGGCGCGACGCTGGTCCGAATCGACCCCGCTTATTTCCGGCCGACGGAGGTGGACCTCCTCATCGGCGACCCCGCGAAGGCCCGCTCGGTGCTCGGCTGGCACCACAAGGTCGGCTTCCCCGAACTCGTCGAGGAGATGGTGCGATCCGACATGGCGGAGATGGCCCGCGACGCGGCATCGTCGCCCCCGCCGGTCGGCAGCCCCGTCGCGCCCTGATGCCGGAGCCCTTCGACCTTCGGGGCCGGCGGGTCTGGGTCGCCGGACATCGCGGCATGGTCGGCTCGGCCGTCGTGCGGCGGCTCGCCTCCGAACCCTGCGAGGTCCTGACCGTCGACCGCGCCGCGCTCGACCTACGCTCCGCCGCCGACGTCCTCGCCTGGATGGGGAGGGAACGGCCGGACGCGGTGGTGGTCGCGGCCGCCAAGGTCGGCGGCATCCTGGCGAACGCGACGGCGCCGGCCGATTTCCTTCACGACAACCTCGCCATCCAGGATGCCATCATACACGGAGCGTTCCGGACGGGCGTCGAGAAGCTCGTCTTCCTCGGCTCCTCCTGCATCTACCCGAAGATGGCGCCGCAGCCGATCCGGGAGGATTCGCTGCTGACCGGTCCGCTCGAGCCCACGAACGAATGGTACGCGATCGCCAAGATCGCCGGGATCAAGCTCTGCCAGGCCTATCGCCGCCAGCACGGCTGCGACTTCGTCTCCGCCATGCCGACCAACCTGTACGGACCGGGCGACAATTTCGACCTCAGGACCAGCCACGTCCTCCCGGCCCTGATGGGCAAGATCCACGCCGCGAAGGCGAAGAGCGGCGGGCCGGTCGAGATCTGGGGTTCGGGCACGCCGCGTCGCGAGTTCCTCCATGTCGACGATCTCGCGGACGCGGTCGTGTTCCTGCTCCGGACCTATTCGGAGGACGAGCACATCAATGTCGGCTCGGGCGAGGACGGGACGATCCGCGAACTGGCGGACCTCATCGCCGGCGTCGTGGGCTACGCGGGCGGCTTCACGTTCGACGGGACGAAGCCGGACGGCACCCCGCGCAAGCTGATGGACGTGTCGCGCCTCCACGCGCGCGGCTGGCGGCACCGGATCGATCTGCGGGACGGGGTCGCCGCGACGTATCGCTGGTTCCTCGAGAACCGCGCCGCGTAGGTCAGTCGAGGCGCTTCAGGCCGGCCGCGTAGCGGCGCCAGTTCCTCACGTAGTTCGCCGCCGTCGCCCGGAGGGCCGCCACGGCCTCGTCGTCGAGCTCGCGGACGACGCGGGCAGGCGATCCGGCGAGCAGGACCCGGTCCGGAAATTCCTTCCGTTCCGTGACGAGCGCGTTCGCCCCGACGAGGCAGGACGCGCCGATCCGGGCGCCGTTCAGGACGGTCGCCCCCATGCCGACCAGCGTTCCGGCCCCGAGCGTGCAGCCATGCAGGATCGCGTGGTGGCCGATCGTGCAGCCCGGCCCGATCGTCATCGGGAAGGTCGGGTCCGTATGGAGCATCGCGCCTTCCTGGATGTTCGAGCCCTCGCCGATATCGATCAGCTCGTTGTCTCCCCTGAGCACGGAGCCGAACCATATGCCGACGTCGCGTCCCAGCCGGACGCGGCCGATCACGTGCGCGTCGGGCGCGATCCAGCGCTCTCCCTCGGGGGGGAGCTCGGGCGAGACCCCGTCGTGCGCGTAGATGGGCATGGCACCTCCTCGCGGCGTCCTGAACGTCAGGCGCCCGTGATCAGTTGCGCGGCGTCGAGGACGAGCCGGCCGGACAGGAGGCTCCAGCCGCAGGCGAACATCGTCGCGAGCATCACGTAGGGGACGGGGCGGCGTTCGTAGCGACGCCCCCGGACCGTGTTGCGGATGATGATCAAGGGTGCCGAGAAGACGAGGATCGGCACGGTGGCGGCCGCTCCGAGGCCGCCCGCCTGGAGCAAGCCGAAGCCGAGAGGACGCCGCGCGACGAGCTCGAACGAGCTCGCGAGGAGACCCGCGAAGGCGAAGCCGAGGACGAGGGCGGAGAGCTGGTCGACCGCATTCGGCGAGATCGTCACGGGAAGCCTCCTCTGGAGGCTGCGTTCTCGCCCGCGATTCACGTTTCGTTAAGCTTTTCCCGATGGGCTGGTTAACGCGGGTCTCAGCCTTCGAGATCGACGTCGAGGATCGGCATCGTCAGGATAAAGGAGCGGTCGCCGTCCTCGTCGTCGACGGAGATCGTCCCGATCTGCTCGTCGCCGAGATAGACGTCGGCCGAATCGGACTTCTTCGGCCGCCCCGCGATCCTGACGCTGCTGTTGGCGAACTTCTGGCGCAGGTAGCGCTCGATCTTCTGCAACTCGGTCTTGTCCAAGTCGGTCACCGCTTCGTTGAGAGGAGCCGGCCTTGCCACGCGCGGCCGCGGCCGGCAAGGCCGTGCGCCGGCCCGCTCCGTTTCCGTCCGGCCCGGGCGACGCTCCGCAAGGCGTCAGCCAGGCTCCTTCTCCGACAGGATCTGGTCCATGCTGCGGGCGGGCTCGGCGCATCCGGCCGTGCCGACGACGCGTGCCGGGACGCCCGCGACCGTCGTGTTGCGGGGCACCGGCTGCAGCACGACGGAGCCCGCCGCGACGCGGGCGCATTGCCCGACCTCGATGTTGCCGAGGATCTTGGCGCCCGCGCCGAGGAGGACGCCGCGGCCGATCTTCGGATGGCGGTCGCCCTTCTCCTTGCCGGTCCCGCCCAGCGTCACGCCCTGAAGAATGGACACGTCGTCGCCGATCCTCGCGGTCTGTCCGACGACCAGCCCCGTCGCGTGGTCGAGGAAGATGCCGCGGCCGATCACGGCCGCCGGGTTGATGTCGGTCTGGAAGACCTCCGAGGAGCGGCTCTGGAGGTAGAGCGCGAGATCGCGCCGGCCCCCCGTCCAGAGCCAATGCGCCAGCCGGTGCGTCTGGATGGCGTGGAAGCCCTTGAAGTAGAGAACGGGCTCGATGAGCCGCGTCGCCGCCGGGTCCCGGTCCACGAAGGCCAGGATGTCCGCCCGAAACGCTTCCGCCATCCCGCGATCCGCCTCGCTCGCCTCTGCGAACAGCCCCGTGATGATGTCCGAGGGCAGGGCCGCGTGGGAGAGGCGCGCCGCGACCCGGTGGGCCACGGCGGCCTCGAGGCCCAGCTGGTTCAGGATGGAGCCGACCACGAAGGTCGCGAGAGCCGGCTCGGCATGGAGCACGGTCTCGGCCTCCTGCCGCAGCCGCGTCCAGACGGGATCCACGATCCCGGCGAGGTCGCCGGCGGGTGATTGTCGAGCGAGGTGATGCGCCATCGGCCGTCTCCGGAGCGGCGAACTAGCACAGGCCCGCTCCCACGGCGACATCCCGGACGGGTTCAGCCGCCGGAGGACAGGAAGGCCAGCACGCCTTCCTTGTGGACCCTGTCGCCGACCGCAAGATTGTGATCCCGTCCCGGGATGTCCAGCGCCTGCCCGTCCGGGAAGAGCCGGGCGAGGTCGGGGCCTGATCCCGCGATCCCGTCGCGCGTGCCGACGGAGACGAGCGTCCGCGCCCGGATGAGCCCGACATCGGCGGCCGACAGGGTCTGGCGAGAGCCCCGGATGCAGGCGGCGAGCGCGCGCAGGTCCGAGCGCGTGTGCTCGGCGAAGGTCCGGAACATGCGCTGCGTCGGGTCGGTCAGCTCCGCGACGGAGCCGGCCTCCATCGCGTCCGCGATGCCGAGCGGCAGCCCGACGCCATCGACGAGGTGGATGCCGAGCCCGCCGAGGAGCAGGGACGCGACCCGGTCCGGCGCCTCCAGCGCCAGGAAGGCGGCGATGCGGGCGCCCATCGAATAGCCCATCACGTGGGCGCGGTGGATGGCCAGGCGGTCCAGCAGCCCGAGCGCGTCGCCGGCCATCTTCGGCGTCCCGTAATCGTCCGGATCGTAGAGTTTGGTGCTCTCCCCGTGGCCGCGATTGTCGAAGGCGATCACCCGGTAGCCAGCTCCGGTCAGGGTGCGGGTCCAGGAGGTCGCGACCCAGTTCACGACGTGGTTGGAGGCGAAGCCGTGGATCAGGAGCACGGGGTCCGGCCTCGGACCCGTCCCGTCGCCCGGCGGGTGATCCGCGTAGGCGCGCGGGACCTCGCCGAGATCGGCGGTCCGGCTCTCGGGCCCGCTCACGCGGGACGACCCCGGCATTGCCCGCATCCGGCCCGCATGCGAGACAGCGGCCCGGTAGTCCCGGCGCGGGGAAAGAGGCTGGCAGGATGGCTCATTCGGGCATTCCGCATTTCCACAACGACCCCGGAGTGGCCGTCATCCAGGTCGGCTCCAAGAGGTTCATGTGCATCGGGGCGACGCCTCCCTTCGACCATCCCCACGTGTTCATGGACATGGGCGCGGACACGGAGATCATCTGCTCCTATTGCGGGACGCACTACAAGTTCCTGCCGTCCTTGTCCGGCGGCGAGGCCGAGCCGCCGCAATGCCTGTGGGACGACCGCGACAAGGCGGCCTGACCTGAGAGCTCGGCCGAAAACCCCCACCCTCCTCATCCTGAGGCGCGGAGCGAAGGGCAGCCTCGAAGGACGCAGGACGGTTCCGCGTGCTTCGAGGGCCGCTTGGGCGGCCACCTCAGTATGAGGAAGGGGGGAGTTCACATTCCCGGCCACGTTGCTACAGGTCCGTGACGGGATTACGCGTCGCGATCGCGGGCGCGGGGATCGGCGGGCTGACGGCCGCGCTCGCGCTTTCCCCGGTCGCGGCGGAGGTCACGCTTCTCGAGCGGCGGACGGGGTTCGGCGAGACGGGGGCCGGCATCCAGCTCTCGCCGAATGCGAGCCGCATCCTCATCGGGTTCGGGCTGGGCTCCGTGCTCCGCCGCCTCGCCTCCGAGCCCGACCGAATGGTGGTGCGGTCGATGCGCTCGGGACGGGAGGTCGGCGCCGTCGGGCTCGGACGGGACGCGGCCGAGCGGTTCGGCGCACCCTATTGGCTGATCGCGAGGTCCGACCTCCATACGGCGCTCCTCGATGCCGTCCGGTCGCGCCCGAACGTCCGGCTCCGCGTCGGCCGCAGCCTGTCCGGGCTGGAGGACGGGCCGGAGGACGTGCGCGTCACGTCCGACCTCGCGGGCGGCGGGCGGGAGGAGATGCGGGCCGATCTCCTCGTCGGCGCGGACGGGCTGTGGTCGCCCGTGAGGGGCGCGATCGGGGATCGCCGCACGCCCGTCTATAGCGGCTACGCGGCCTACCGGGCCACGATCCCGCGCGAGCTTGTCCCGGCCGTCCTCTCCGGCAACGACGGCGGCTTGTGGCTCGGGCGCGGGCGGCACGTCGTCCACTACCCGATCGGCGGGGGCCGCAACGTCAACGTGGTCGCGGTGGAGCGGGG
>CALMTJ010000206.1:3533-5141 GCA_937872715.1 uncultured Methylobacteriaceae bacterium | reverse complement strand
TCCCGGACGAGGCCGAGGCCTCCGCGCCTCCGCCCGGCGACGCCCGATCCCGGCCGGAGCCCGTAGCGGGTGAAGATGAGGGGGTAGATTGCCGCGATGAGCTCGACGGGCGTGTTCTGGCCGTTGGAGAAGCCGGCCGCCAGCGCCGACGCCCCGTCCGCCTCCGGATGGGCGCCCCATCCGCCGACCTCCGAATCGAAATAAACCTGCCGGCGGCCGTCGCCGTGCCGGATGTCGACCGCGTGGTTGAACGTCATCGCGTAATAGCAGGCCGGGATGCGGCCGGGCGCGACGGCGGCGAATGCCTTCAGCACCGCCGTGACCGTGCGGTGGCCCGCGACCATCCGCATCGCGACCGGCGCCGGGAAGCGGGCGCTGACCAGCGTTCCGTCCGGGGCCGTGACGTCGAGCGGGCGGTAGCAGCCGGCATTCGCCGTGCCGGTGAGCCCGACCGCCGCGATCGCCGCGTAATAGACGGCCGACCGGGTGGTCGCCATGGTGGCGTTGATCGGCCCGAGCGCCTGGGGCGAGGTGCCGGTGAAATCGAAGCCCATCCGGTCGCCCTCGATCGTGAGCCTGACCGCGATCCGCTTCCCGCCCTCCTCCAGGCCGTCCCCGTCGACGAGATCCTCCGCCTCGTAGTTCCCGTCCGGCAGCGCCGAGATCGCGGCCCGCATCGCCCGTTCGGAACCGTCCAGGATCTCCCGTCCGACGGCCATCAGGAGCTCGGCCCCGTAGCGGGCGACGAGGGCCCGGACGGAACGGGCGCCGACCTCGAGGGCCGCGACCTGGCTCAGGAGGTCGCCCCGGAAGGTCTCGGGCTCGCGCACGTTGGCCAGGATCGTGGCGAGGAGGTCCGTCTGGAGCTCTCCCTGCCGGACGAGCCGCACGGGCGGCACCCGCACGCCTTCCTGGAAGACCTCGGTCGCGAGGGCGTTGTAGCCGCCGGCCGCACCTCCCCCGACATCGACGTGGTGAGTGAGGGTGCAGGTGATCGCGACCCTGCGGCCTCCGGCGAAGACGGGCTTGAAGGCGATCACGTCCGGCAGGTGCTGGCCGCCGGAATAAGGGTCGTTGGTGACGATCACGTCGCCTTCGTCCCACGTCCCGATCGGCAGGAGGCGCTCGACCTCGCGCAGGCAGAGCTCCATCGAGTTCAGGTGGACCGGGATGCGGGCCGCCTGGGCGAGGTTGCGGCCTTCCGCGTCGAACACGGCCGTCGAGTAGTCGAGGAGCTCCCGCACCGTCGTGGAGCGGCTCGTGCGCCACACGGTGACGGACATGTCCTCGGCGGCCGCCACCAGGGCATGCGCGACGATCTCGAGGAGGACGGGATCGGTGGCGGCCGTCATCTCACGCCGCCCCGTCCTGCCGGGCGACGAGGTCGCCCGATCCGGTGGCGGCCAGGGTCCAGCCGGCCGGAAGGAGCAGGGTCGTGTAATCCTGCTCCACGGTCGCCGGGCCCCGGATGACGGCGCCTGCCCCGAGGGCGGATTGCCGGAAGACCGGGAGCTCGACATCGGCACCGGCGAGCCGGACCGGGCGGGAGCGGGCCGGCTCGGGCGGCGGCGCTGCTCGAGGCCTGCCGGGTTCGGGGATGGCGGGTCG
>CALMTJ010000206.1:0-3523 GCA_937872715.1 uncultured Methylobacteriaceae bacterium | reverse complement strand
GGTGCGACTCCGCCGAGACGTCCCACCGCCGAGAGCCGGAGCGTGACGAGCTCGACGGTCTCACCGGGATCGTCGAAGGAGAAGCGCTGCCGGTGCAGGTCGTGGAACCTGTCGGCGAGCGCCGCGACGGCCGCGTCGTCCGGCTCGGGCCCATCCAGCGGGACCGGGAGTTCGAAGGCCTGCCCGCGATAACGGAGATCGGCGGAGAGGAGACGGGACCTGTCGGCCTCCGGGAGCCCGTGCTGGCCCAGCAGGCGCCGTCCCTCGTCCCCCAGCTCCGCGCACATCGCCCGCAGGGCCGCGGACGCGCCGGGGACGAGCGGCAGGATGCGGGCTCGCGCGAGGTCGTGGACGATGTCCGAGCGCAGGATGCCGTGCGCGGAGAAGGTGGAAGGATCCTTCGGGAAGATCACGCGAGCCATGCCGAGCTCGGCGGCCGTCTCGACCGCGTGGAGCCCGCCCGCGCCCCCGAAGGACATGAGGGCGAAATCCGCCGGGTCGAGCCCCCGCTCGAACAGGGACAGCCTGATCGCCTGCGCGAATTTCGCGACCACGATCGACAGCACCCCTTCGGCGAGGGCCTCCGGCCCGAGACCGAGCCGCGCCCCGATCGGCGCGAAGGCCCGCCTCGCGCCCTCGCGGTCGAGCGCGATCTCGCCGCGGAGGAAGGTGGCCGGGTCGAGGCGGCCGAGCACCACGTTGGCGTCCGTCACCGTGGGCTCCGTGCCGCCCCGGCCATACGACACCGGCCCCGGCTCCGCGCCGGCGCTCCTCGGGCCGACCTGGAGCCGGCCGGACCCGTCGAGCCACACCACCGATCCGCCGCCGGCCCCGATCGTGCGCATCTCCACCATCGGGAGCCTGACCGGCAGGCCGTCGATCTCGCCGTGGCTGACGGTCGCTCTCCGCCCCTCGTGGATGAGCGACACGTCGTAGCTCGTCCCGCCCATGTCGACGGCCACCACGTTCGGCTCGCCGAGGACGGAGGCGAGCCGCTCCGCCGCCAGCACTCCGCCGGAGGGACCGGACAGGAGGAGCCGGGCCGGCCCCGTCGCGGCGGCGGCCGGAAGCGTGGCGCCGCCGTTCGACTGGATGAGGTAGAGCGGCGCGGAGAAGCCCGCCTCCCTCCGGCGCGTCTCGAGATTGGCCAGGTAGCGCCGGACCACCGGCATCAGGAGGGCGTTGAGCACGGTCGTCGAGGTGCGCTCGAACTCGCGCATCTCCGGCGAGATCTCGTGCGAACACGACACGTCGATGCCGGGCGCCCTCGCCCGGAAGCGATCCCGGATCGCGATCTCGTGCCGGGGATCGACGAAGCTGTTCAGGAGGCAGATCGCCACGACGGCCGCGCCGCAGGCGAGCACGGCGTCGACGACGCCGTCGATCTCCGCCTCGGGGAGCGGCACCAGCACGGCGCCGTCCGGGCCCATCCTCTCCCCGATGCCGAAGCGCCGCCGCCGCGGCACCAGGACCGGCCGCTCCTCCGCCCGGAGGCCGTACACGTTTCGGCGCGCGTGGCGGCCGATGGCCAGCACGTCCTCGAACCCGGCCGTCGTGACGAGAGCGCCTGCCGGCAGGTCGCGGGTGAGCACCGCGTTCGTCGCGATGGTGGTGCCGTGCAGGAGAAGCGACACGTCGTCCAGGGCGAAACCGTAGCGGTCCGCCGCGCCCGTCATGGCCGCGAGCAGGCCGACGGACGGGTCGGCCGGCGTGGTCGGCGACTTGAACGTCCCGGAGTTTCCGGATCGCGCATCGGCGAATTCGAGATCGGTGAACGTGCCGCCGATATCCACCGCGATCCGGACGGGCCGTGCGTCGCTCACGCCCGGCCCCGTTCCACCCAAGGCCCGACGAGGCGGCCGGCGCCGCCCGGGACGACCGCCGGCCCGTGCCGGATGGGGCGGTCCCGCCGCCCGGGCGGAGTCCGTCGGTCCCGGTTCGGCGCCCTTCTCAGAACTGGTACCGGACGCCGCCGTTGACGGCGTATCCGTCGAGGCGGTCGCCGAAGCGGAAGTCGGACCGGATGTAGGCGATGATCGGCGAGTCGAGGATCTGGCCGGAGACGCCGACGCCCACCTGCCCGAAGGTGCCGATGCGGTTCGTCAGGATCGGCACCTCCGTCGAGGCGACCGCCGGCAGGGCGCCGGCCGCCGGGATGGCGCTCGTGATGAAGCGCGTCCGCACGTTGCCGGCGAATTCGTGCCAGACCGACCCCGTCACGAAGGGCTGCAGCGCAATGTTGTCCGTCGCCAGGAACGCCGTGCCGAACCGGACGCCGAGCCGGCTCAGGATCGATTCGATGTTGTCGATCTTGAGCGACCCGCCTGTCACCGGGAACTGCCCCACGAAGGTGTTCGTGTAGCTCGTCGAGCCCGACGGCTCCACGAAATAGGGCAGCTCCGTCCCGAACAGGTTCTCGAAGTCGAACCGGTACCCGGCCGAGCCCGCGACCGTGTTCGACTCGATCCGGATGTTCTGGTTGTTCAGCCCCGCCAGCGTGTCCGAGAACCGGCTCGAGTAGAAATCGTGCCGGTAGGACAGGTCGGAGAAGAACGGCCCGTTGGTCAGGGCCGAGTACACGCCCACGAACGGGACGTTGAAATTGCCCCGCGTGTCCGTGCCGAGCTGCTGGCGACCGTCGGCGAAGACCTCGCCGCCCGTCGCCCCGAGATGCAGGTTCCAGCCCGTGTTGTCGATGTTGAACACCCCGCCGTCGATGCCGACCTGCATGCCGGCGAAGTTGTTCGTCACCCGCGACGGGCTCGGGATCGACGTGGCGCCGAAGATCGCCGTGTTGGTGGCCCGGACGGTGAAGTCGCCCGCGACGCCCCGCGCCCACAGGCCGCCCGAGACCGTGTTCGGCATGATGCCGGGGGTCGCCGTCATCTCCTTCTGCTGGGCCGCCGCCTGGTTCAGCTGCGCCCAGCTCATGTTGTTCGACGACACGCTCGCGGTCGCCGTGTTGTCGTCCTGCGTCGGGTTCGGCGCCCCGATGAAGGCCGAGACCGACTGGAAGAAGCCGACGTTCAGGGACGTGATCAGCGCCGTGATCGACCCCGTCGTGCCGGCCGCCGACGCCGTGTTCAGCCGCGACACGATCTGGAACGAGCCCGGCCCGTTCTGGACCAGCTCCTGCGTCGCGAAGCCGTTGCCCTGGATGCCCTGGCTCAGGGTCACGTTGCCGTTGCCGCCGCCGGCCACGATCACCTGGACGGGCGTCGCCGAGAACAGCGTGGTCGAGGGGTTGTCGAGGCGGTTCAGGACCAGCGTCGTCTGGCCGTTGTTCTGGCCGTTGATCGCCACCACGTCCGATTGCCGGACGCGCTGGTCGAGGTTCACGTCTACCCGGATCTGCGACCCGGCCGTGCCGTTGTAATTGCCGCCGAGCGTCAGCCGGTCCGTCGGCGAGCCGTTGACGAGCGTGATGGAGCCGCTCGCCCCGTTGTTGAAGGTCGCGGCGTTGACGAAGTTGTTGTTGCCGGAGGGCTGCCCGCCCGTCACCGAATCCAGCACGCCGTTGTTG
>CALMTJ010000205.1:14120-15279 GCA_937872715.1 uncultured Methylobacteriaceae bacterium | reverse complement strand
CACCTCCCCTATCCCCGCTTTCGGACAGCCAGGCCGGCGCGGTCGGGGACGCGGCCGCGCCGCTGCTCGGCATCGCCATCGCGCCCGCCTGGCGCGAGGCGGTCGTCACGAACCTCAAGGCGACCGCCGCAGCGGCCGCGCTCGTCCTGGACTTCCCGCTCGACGACGAGTTCGAGCCCGCACCGGTGTTCCGGGCATGAGCGACGTACGCGATCTATCGGCGTTCGAGATCGGCCGGGCCGTCGCCGGGCGATACCTGACTGCGGAAACCGTGGTCGACGCCACGCTCGATCGGATCGCCGCGCGCAATCCGGAGGTGAATGCCTTCACGGACGTCACGGCCGAGCGCGCGAGGGCGCGCGCGGCCGAGCTCGACGGGCGTATCGCGGCCGGCGAGACCGTGGGCCCGCTCGCGGGCGTGCCCTTTGCGGTCAAGAACCTGTTCGACATCGCCGGCCTGCCGACCCGGGCCGGGTCCAGGATCAACCGCGAGCGGGAGCCCGCCCTGCGCGACGGAGCCCTGGTGCGCCGTCTCGAGGCGGCGGGCGCGATCCTGGTCGGTGGGCTCAACATGGGCGAATACGCCTACGACATCACGGGCGAGAACGTCCATGACGGCCCATCCCGCAACCCGCACGACCTCGCCCGAATGTCCGGCGGCTCTTCGGGCGGCTCGGGCGCGGCGATCGCGGCCGGGCTCGTGCCGCTGGCGCTCGGCTCGGACACGAACGGCTCCATCCGCGTGCCGTCCGCCTTCTGCGGCATCTTCGGCCTCAAGCCGACCTTCGGCCGGCTGTCCCGCGCCGGCTCCTTCCCGTTCGTGGCGAGCTTCGACCATCTCGGCCCCTTCGCCCGGAGCGTCCGGGACCTCGCGCTCGCCTACGACGCGATGCAGGGGCCGGATCCCGACGATCCGTGGCTCGCGGAGCGCGCGCCGGAGCCGGTCTCGTCGAGCCTGGACGAGGGGGTCGCGGGACTGCGCATCGCCGTCGCCGGCGGCTATTTCGCCCGGGGCGGCCATCCCGAGGCCTTCCGGGCCGTCGCTGCGGCCGCTGAGGCGCTCGGCGCGTCGCGCGAGGTCGAGATCCCGGAGGCCGCGCGGGCGCGCGCCGCGGCCTACGTCATCACCGCGTCGGAAGGGGCGTCGCTGCACCTCGAC
>CALMTJ010000205.1:7402-14110 GCA_937872715.1 uncultured Methylobacteriaceae bacterium | reverse complement strand
GCCTCAGGACGCGCCCGGCCGATTTCGACCCGGCCGTCCGCGATCGCCTCATCGCGGGCGCCGCGATCCCGGCCGCCTGGGTCCACCGGGCCCAGCGCTTCCGGCGCTGGTACCGCGACCGCGTCCTCGATCTCTTCGCCGAATGGGACGCCATCCTGGCACCCGCCACCCCCTGCCGGGCGCCGGCGATCGGCCAGACGACCTTCGTGCTCGACGGCGTCGAGCTGCCGGTCCGGCCGAATATCGGCATCTACACCCAGCCGATCTCTTTCATCGGCCTGCCGGTCGTCGCCGCGCCGGTCCGGCCCGATGACGGCCTGCCGCTCGCCGTGCAGATCATCGCCCTGCCCTGGCGCGAGGACCTCGCGCTCCGGGTCGCCCGCGAGCTGGAGAAGGCGGGCGTCGCGAAAGCGCCCGTGGCGGCGCTTTGAGGCACGACCGCGTCATGGCCGGGCTTGTCCCGGCCACCCCGATCGGGGAAGCGCTACGGACGGTTGATCGGATTCGCCGGGACAAGCCCGGCGATGACGCCGGAGAGGAGCGGCCAGGATGCAGATCGACATCCCGGAGGTGAAAGCCGAGGTGGAGGCGGCGTTCGCGCGCTATGAGGAGGCGCTCGTCACGAACGACGTCCCGGCGCTCGAAGGGCTGTTCTGGGACGACGGACGAACGATCCGGTACGGCATGGCGGAGAACCTCTACGGCATGGAGGCGATCCGGGCCTTCCGGCGCGCCCGGTCGCCCGTCGGCCTCATGCGCCGCGTCAGTCGGACGGTGATCACGACGTTCGGGCGCGATGTCGCCACCGCCTCGACCCTGTTTCACCGCGAGACCGCGCCCGGGAAGGTCGGCCGGCAGCAGCAGAGCTGGGCCCGCATGCCGGAGGGCTGGCGCGTCGTCGCCGCCCATGTGAGCCTGATCGACGAACCGGTATGACGGACGGCCCGCTCACGCTCGACGAGTACCGCGAGGCCTACGCGTCCGGGCGGCTCACGCCGGAGGAGGCCGTGCGGAAGACCTATCGCAGGATCGCGGCGCATGCCGATCCGGCGATCTTCATCACGCTCCGGCCCGAGGCGGACGTCGTCGAGGAGGCAGCCGGGCTCGGACCCGCGCCTGGACCTGACAGGCCGCTCCACGGCATCCCGGTCGCGGTGAAGGACAATATCGACGTCGCCGGCCTGCCGACGACCTGCGCCTGCCCGGACTTCGCCTACGTGGCGGCGGCCGACGCGGAGCCGGTGACGCGGCTCCGCGCCGCCGGTGCGCTCGTCATCGGCAAGACGAATCTCGACCAGTTCGCGACGGGCCTCGTCGGCGCGCGCTCGCCCTACGGCGTGCCTCGCAACACGTTCCGGCCGGACCTCGTGCCGGGCGGCTCCAGCTCCGGCTCCGCCGTCGCGGTCGCGGCCGGGCTCGTGCCGGTCGCGCTCGGCACCGACACGGCAGGGTCCGGGCGGGTCCCGGCCGGCCTCAACAACATCGTCGGGCTGAAGCCGACGCTCGGAGCGGTCTCGACGCGGGGCGTCGTCCCGGCCTGCCGGACGCTGGATTGCGTGTCGGTCTTCGCGCTCACGGTCGCCGATGCGTGGACCGCTCTCGAAGCCCTGGCCGGGTTCGATCCCGGCGATCCGTTCTCCCGGCCCGTCGCCGTCGGCCGACGCGGCCCGACGCCGCCCGTCATCCGCGTCGGCGTGCCGGACGCGGCGAGCCGCCGCTTCGGCGGCGACCCGCTCGCGGAAGCCGCTTTCGACGCCACGATCGGTGAACTCCAAGCGGCAGGCGCCGCGATCCGGCGCGTGGACATGGCGCCCTTCTTCGCCACCGCGGCCCTCCTCTACGACGGCCCCTGGGTCGCGGAGCGCTACCAGGCGATCCGGCCCTTCATCGAGTCGCGTCCGGAGGCGCTCCATCCGGTCACGCGCGCCATCACCGAGAGGGCGCGGGACGTCTCGGCGGCGGACGGGTTCGCGGGCCTCTATCGTCTGGCCGAGCTCCGCCGCGAGGCCGAGCCGGTCTGGCGCGGGATCGACGTCCTGGCCGTGCCGACGTTCCCCCATCCCCGCACCCTGGCCGAGCTCGAAGCCGACCCGGTCGGGCCGAACAGCGAGCTCGGCACCTACACGAACTTCGTCAACCTGCTCGACCTCTGCGGGCTCGCCGTGCCGGGGCGGATGCGGACGGACGGCCTGCCGGCCGGCGTGACGCTGCTGGCCCCGGCCGGAAGCGACGCCCTCCTCGCCTCGCTCGGAGCCCGGCTGCACCAACGGGTCGGGGGCACGCTCGGCGCGACGGGACGCCCGCTTCCGCCTTCTCCCGCCCCGCCGTCGGAGGGAGCGTCGGAGGGCGAGATCGAGATCGCGGTGGTCGGCGCGCACCTGTCCGGGCTGCCGCTGAACGGGGAGCTCGTGTCCCGGGGCGGCCGCTTCCTCCGCTCCGCCGGGACGGTGGGGGATTACCGGTTCTTCGCGCTGCCCGGATCGGGCGTGGCCCGGCCGGGGCTGCTGCGCGTCGCGACCGGGACGGGCGTCCGGATCGAGGTGGAGGTCTGGGCGCTGGCGCCGGCCGAGTTCGGCCGGTTCGTGGCGGACGTGCCGGCGCCCTTGGGCATCGGGACGCTCCGGCTCGACGACGGCACCTCGCCCAAGGGCTTCCTGGTCGAGGCCGAGGCGATCCGCGGGGCGGAAGACATCTCGGCCCATGGCGGCTGGCGGGCCTATCTCCGCCAGGCCGCTTCCTGAGGCCGGACGTCTACACGGACGCGGACGGCACGAGCGGGTCGACCCGGCGGGCGGACGGCGCCATGGCCGGGACGCGGCCGACCGCGAGGAGCAGTCCCGCCACGAGAGCGTAGGCGAGCGCCACGCCGGGCCTGACCGCGAAGCCGACCGCCGGGCCGTGCATGAAGCCGAAGAAGGACAGGACGGCCCCGGCTCCCGCGAAGGCCGCGGCCTTGTCGAACTGGCGCTCTATCACGAAGGTCGCGACCGCGGCCAGGATGAGGCCGCCCAGGATGGCGCCGTCGCCCAGCACCTCCAGCCCTCCGTACAGGACGCCGACCTGGCCGAGCTTGTCCATTCCGATCGCGGCCGCGTTGGTGCCCGCGGCGCCGAGCGCGCCGTCGATCAGGGTCTTCGCCCATGCGGCGAGGTGCGGGGTGAAGGCCAGCACGATCGCCGGCGCGTGCGAGTGCGGCGTTTCCTGGAAGGCCTGCGCGCCGATCAGCATGCCGATATAGAGGAGGATGGGCGAGATCGCGACGAGCGGCACCACGGACGAGAGGGTCGACACGATCCCGAGCCAGGCGAGCACGAGCACCGCCACGCCCGTCGCGAGGGAATAGCCGATGCGGCCGCCCATCGCCTTCCAGCCGGGATGGCCGATATAGACCGCGTTGATGAAGGGGTTGCCCATGCTGCACCCGATCAGGCTGACGACGCCATCCGCCGTGAGCACGCGGGTCGTCGGATAGGGGTCGCCCGCGGCCTCGGCGCTCTCGACGTTGTCCATGGCCTCGACGAGGTCGTAGATGCCGAACGGGATCGCGGTCACGAGGATGATCCCGATGAACTCGAAGCCCGAGAAGACGTGCCCGAGTGCCGGGAGCGGGACGGAGAAGCCGATCGTCGACAGCGATTGTCCGAAGGCCGTGCCCGACACCCCGCCGATATCGAGCCCGAACAGCTTCGCTCCCCACGCGACCGCGACCCCGAACAGGATCGCGACGAGGCCGGCCGGAACGCCTCGGGGATAGCGGAGACCGCCGAACCAGGACAGGATGATGATCCCGAACGCGCCGAGCCCGATGACCGGGGTGCCGATCATCTCCAGCGCCGGCCGCATGGAGATGAAGGTGACCGACACGCCCGCGAGGGTGCCGAGCAGCGCCGCCCGGGGCGTGACGCGCCGGATCAGGGGCGCGGCGAATCCGCCGATCATCAGGATGAAGCTCTGGACGAACACCCAGGCGAGGCCCGCCTCCCAGCCCTTCACCGGATCGTTCGTCGAAAGGGAGATCGGCAGCATGATGACGAAGACCACGATGAACATGTGCGGGACGCTGATGCCGGAGGGCAGCGCGCAGACGTCGTCGCGGCCCGTCCTCACCGCCAGCCTGTAGGCGAGCCAGGCGTAGTAGCCGGTCGACAGGAACATCATCAGCCCGGCGGCCGGGAGGATGCGGCCGAAGACGATCGCGTCCGGCATCTTGAGAACGAAACGCAGGAGCCCGGTCAGCACCAGGAGGTTGACCAGGATGTTGGTGCCGAACCCGAAAAGGGCGTTGAGGTCCCCCGGCACCCACAAGGCAGGCCGCCACCCTGCCGGTCTCGCCACCATGCCGCCGCTCGCCACCGTGCTCATGCCCTGCCCCCTTCTCCGCTCGCCTCATCTCGCTCTCTTGGGCTCCTCATGCTGAGGTGCCCTGCGAAGCAAGGCCTCGAAGCACGCGGGACCGGCATGCGTCCTTCGAGGCTCCGCTTCGCTCCGCGCCTCAGGATGAGGAGGTCACGTCCGTGATGCCCGCATCTCACGCCGCGAGCGCCTTGAGGACCGGCGCCGCCGAGGACACCCAGCCGAAGATGCCGCCCTGCGCCTTGATCATCGCGAGCCCCGCCTCGTGGAACTCGGGAAAGTAGGAGCCGCAGCAATCGGACAGGACGACGCAGCGGTAGCCCCTGTCGTTCGCCTCCCGCACGGTCGTGTTCACGCAGACCTCCGTCGTGACGCCGCACACGAGGAGCGTGCCGATCCCGCGGTTCTTCAGCACGAGGTCGAGGTCGGTCTGGTAGAAGGCGCCCTTCCCGGGCTTGTCGATCACGGGCTCGCCGGCGACGGGCGCCAGCTCGGCGACGATGTCGTGTCCGGGCTCGCCCCGGATGAGGATGCGGCCCATCGGTCCGGGCGCGCCGATGCGGGCCGATGGATGCCCGCGCTCGATCTTGGCCTTCGGCGCGTCGGACAGGTCCGGCCTGTGGCCTTCGCGGGTGTGGATCACCAGCAACCCGGCGCGGCGCGCGGCGTCGAGGACGGACCGGCAGGGCGCGATCGCGGCCGCGAGGCGCGACACGTCGTTGCCCAGCGTCTCCCCGAAGCCGCCGGGCTCCAGGAAGTCGCGCTGCATGTCGATGATGATCAGGGCCGAGCCGGCGAGGTCGATCTCGACCGCATGCGGCTCGGCCTCGACGCCGACGGGCATCGGCGGCTCCTCCGCGAACGGAAGCAACGCTCGGGCCAAGGCCGGCCTCACGTGAGGCCGATCCTCTCGGCCGCATAGATTTGAGGTGGCAGCCGACCCTCTGACAGGGCGAGTAACCGGACGACGACGATCCTGGTGCAGGTCCCGGCCGTATCCACCGTCCGGTGTCGATGCCTGCGGTGCCGCCTCATGCTCGATGCGACGGGCAGGTCCCGGTTCCCGCCGCAGAACGGAATGGGGTAGCGAGCGGCCGATGGACACGGCGAAGGCTCCAGCCCCAATCTCCGGGCGACGCGAACGCGCTGGCGATGATCGGAGACACCCATGAGGCTCGCGATAGCCACCGTCTGCCTGAGCGGAACCCTCGACGAGAAGCTCGGGGCCATCTCCAGGGCCGGGTTCGACGCCGTGGAGATCTTCGAGAACGATCTCCTGTCGTTCAGCGGCACCCGCTCCGACGTCCGGAAAATGGCGGACGATCTCGGCCTCGCGATCGCGGTCTACCAGCCGTTCCGGGATTTCGAGGGCATGCCGGAGCCGCAGCGCTCGAAGGTCTTCTCGCGGGCCGAGCGGAAGTTCGACGCCATGGCCGAGCTCGGCTGCGACTTCCTCATGGTGTGCTCCAACGTGTCGCCGGACAGTCTGGGCGGCATCGACAGGGCGGCGGCCGATTTCCACGAGCTCGGTGAGCGGGCCGCGGCCCGCAACCTGCGGGTCGCCTACGAGGCGCTCGCCTGGGGACGCCACGTCGACGATTATCGCGACGCCTGGGAGGTGGTGCGCCGCGCCGACCATCCGGCCGTCGGATTCGTGCTCGATTCGTTCCACGTCCTCGTGCGGAACACGGACCTCCGGGCGATCCGGGCCATCCCGCGCGACCGCATCTTCCTCGTGCAGATGGCGGACGCGCCGAGGCTCGAGATGGACTACCTCTCCTGGAGCCGCCACTACCGCTGCTTTCCCGGTCAGGGAGAGCTGCCGGTCGGCGACTTCATGGACGCGCTGGCCGCGGTGGATTTCGACGGCCTCCTGTCGCTCGAGATCTTCAACGACCGGTTCCGCGCCGGCTCCACGCGCGGCGTCGCGGTCGACGGACGCCGTTCCCTCATCTTCGCTCTGGACGAGGCGGGGCGGCGCCAGGCGGGACGCGGACGCGTCTCCGCCCCGACGCCCATGCCGCCCCGGATGGAATGCGAGGGCATCGAGTTCCTGGAATTCGCGACGGACGAGGCGTCCTGCGAAGCGTTCGAGCACGTCCTCTCGGGTCTAGGCTTCGCGCGGGTCGGCCGGCATCGCTCGAAGCGGGTGACGCATTGGCGCCAGGGCGGCATTAACATCGTGGTCAATGCCGACCCGGACGGCTTCGCCCGTTCCTTCTACGTCACGCACGGGGCGTCCGTCTGCGCGATGGCGGTGAGGGTGCCGGATGCCCGCGCGGCGGTCGAGCGGGCGGCCGCGCTCCTCGACCAGCCGTTCCGGCAGGAGGTGGGTGCGGGCGAGCTCGACATCCC
>CALMTJ010000205.1:5783-7392 GCA_937872715.1 uncultured Methylobacteriaceae bacterium | reverse complement strand
CATCCCGGCCGTGCGGGGGCTCGGCGGCAGCCTCATCTACTTCGTGGATTCCCGCTCCGGTCTCGACCGGCTGTGGGACGTCGATTTCGAGGCGGTCGGGGACGACGGGGCGGCGCCGGACGCGGCGCCCGGCCTCCTCGCCTTCGATCACGTCGCCCAGACGATGACCTACGAGGAGATGCTGTCCTGGCTCCTTTTCTACACGAGCCTCTTCGCGCTGGATAAGACGCCCGCGCAGGCCGTCATCGACCCGGGCGGGATCGTGCAGAGCCAGGTCGTGCAGGATCCGGGAGGCGCGGTCCGGATCGTCCTGAACGCCTCCCAGAGCCAGCACACGCTCTCGTCGCGCTTCCTGTCGGAGGCGTTCGGCGCCGGGGTGCAGCATGTCGCGCTCGCGACGGACGACATCCTCGGAACGGTCGATAACCTCCGCCGGTCGGGAGTGGACCTCCTGCCGATCCCGGAGAACTATTACGACGACCTGGAGGCGAGGAGCGATCTCGACGAGGACCGGATCGCGCGGCTGCGCGACGGCAACGTCCTGCACGACCGGGATGCCGGCGGCGAGTTCCTCCACGCTTACACGAAGCCGCTCCTGGAGGACGGCTTCTTCTTCGAGATCGTCGAGCGGCGCGGCTATTCCGGCTTCGGCGCCCCGAACGCCCCCATCCGGCTGTCCGCGCAGACGAGCCTCGCCCCGCCGCGCGGCATGCCGCGGCGATAGCCGGAGGCCCGGACCGGTTTACCCGGGACGCCCGTCGCGCGATGGTGCCGCGAGCCGCCCGGGACGCGGCAGGGCGGCGAGGAACAGCCATGGCCACCACACCCGCTCCGAGCGCCAGGCCCGCCTTCCTGTGCGGCCTCATCGGCAGCGGGATCCAGGCCTCGCGCACGCCCGCCCTGCACGAGCGCGAGGGCGACGAGCAGGGTTTCCGCTACCTCTATAAGATCATCGACCTCAACACCCTCGGGCTCGGGACGGAGGCGCTGCCCGATCTCCTCGCCGCGGCCGAGCGGATGGGGTTCGCGGGCCTGAACATCACCCATCCGTGCAAGCAGGCCGTCATCCGGCACCTGACCGATCTCTCGCCGGACGCTGAGGCGCTGGGCGCCGTCAACACGGTCGTGCTGCGCGGGGGCGAGCGGATCGGCCACAACACGGATTGGTGGGGCTACGCGGAGAATTTCCAGCGCAACATGGCGGACGCGCCGAAACGGCGGGTGGTGCAGTTCGGCGCAGGCGGCGCCGGCGCGGCTGTCGCCTACGCGCTCCTGACCCTCGGCGTCGAGGCGCTGACGATCGTGGACGTCGAGCGCGAACGGGCGGAAGGCGTGGCCGCGAGCCTCGCCGGCCGCTTCGGGCCGGGGCGCGCGCGGGCGGGCACGGCGGAGACCGTCCCCCACGCGGACGGGATCGTGAACACGACGCCGCTCGGCATGGACAAGTATCCCGGCATGCCGCTCGACGCCTCGCTCCTGCGGCCGGACCTCTGGGTGTCGGAGATCGTCTATTTCCCGATCGAGACGGCGCTGCTTCGGGCCGCGCGGGCGCTCCGCGCCCCCACCCGGGGCGGCGGCCGCATGGCGGGTGTACCCGCCGGCCGCGGCC
>CALMTJ010000205.1:659-5773 GCA_937872715.1 uncultured Methylobacteriaceae bacterium | reverse complement strand
TCACCGGCACGGCGCCCGATCCCGAGCGCATGCTACGTCATTTCGGGACGCCGCCCGGCCCGAACACTTAGACTTTCTGACGAAACCTCCTGGAATCGCGGTCCGTCATGGCCGGGCTTGGCCCGGCCACCCACGAAGGACGCAGCCGCCGGCGACCCCTCGACGTCACGGATTCGGACGGACATGGATGGCCGGGCCAAGCCCGGCCAAGACGCATCGATCATCGTCCGGTCCTGTTAGGCGCTCTTAACCGGTAGACGGCCCGTCGGCCGGCTTGCTGGAGGCGAATTGCGCCGATACGGTCGGGAAAATAGAAAATCAGCGAAGGGGAGGAAAGGCGATGAGCACGGTTCTGGCGCACGAGCCGCACGGCCGGGTCCAGTCGAGGAAGGCCGCCGCGAGCGGTTGGATCGGCTCCGCGCTCGAATATTACGATTTCTTCATCTACGCGACGGCGGCGTCGCTCGTCTTTCCGCAGATCTTCTTCCCGTCGACCGACCCGACGGTCGCGATCGTGGCGTCGCTCGCAACCTACGGGGTCGGCTACGTCGCGCGCCCGATCGGCGCCTTCGTGCTCGGGCATTGGGGCGACACGCACGGCCGCAAATACGTGTTGCTCCTCTGCATGTTCCTGATGGGCATCTCGACCATGGCGGTCGGCATCCTGCCCACCTACGCGCAGGTCGGCATCTGGGCTCCCGTCCTGCTCGTCGTGCTGCGGCTCGTCCAGGGCTTCGCCGTCGCGGGCGAGATCTCGGGCGCGAGTTCGATGATCCTCGAACACGCTCCGTTCGGACGGCGCGGCTTCTTCGCGAGCTTCACCCTCCAGGGCGTGCAGGCCGGCCAGATCTTGGCGGCCGCCGTGTTCATCCCGCTCGCCCGGTTCATGGACCGGGATGCCTTCATGGCCTGGGGCTGGCGCGTGCCGTTCCTGCTCAGCGTGCTCGTGATCATCGCCGGCTACATCATCCGCCGCGAGGTGGACGAGACGCCGGCCTTCGCCGCCGAGGGAGAGCACCACGCGGTGCCGAAGGCGCCGATCCCGGAAGCGTTCCGCACGAGCGGCCCGGACATGCTGCGGGTCGTCTGCATGGCGCTGATGAACACGATCCCGGTCGTCGCGACCGTGTTCGGCGCCGCCTACGCGGTGCAGCCCGCCTACGGGATCGGGTTCGCCCCGGACGTGTATCTCTGGATTCCCGTGCTGGGGAACATCGTGGCGGTCCTGGTGATCCCCTTCGTCGGCAACCTGTCCGACCGGATCGGGCGTCGGCCTCCGATCATCGTGGGCGCGCTCGTCTCCGGACTCCTGTCCTTCGTCTACCTCTACGCGATCAGCATCAAGAGCGTGCCGCTCGCGGTCGCCATGTCGATCCTGATGTGGGGGATCGTCTACCAGGGCTACAACGCGGTGTTCCCGTCCTTCTATCCGGAACTCTTCGCGACCCGGGTGCGGGTCACCGCGATGGCCATCTCGCAGAACGTCGGCACGACGATCACCGCGCTCCTGCCGGCGCTGTTCGCGTCCGTCGCGCCGCCCGGCGCGACCGGCATCCCGGTCACCGTCGGGGCGATCGCGCTCGCGATCACGGCCGTGGCGGCGCTCGCCGCCTGGAGCTCGCGCGAGACCCACCGCGTCCAGATCGGGGCTCTCGGCCGGCAGGACGCGGTGCCGATGGACAAGGCGGCCTACGACCGCCTTCGCGCAGCCGCATAGCCGGTCCGGCCTCCGCCGGCCGGGCTCGCGCCACCTCACCTGCCTCCGGAGCAGGGCTCGCTCGCCCAGCCCCGGGGGCGCAAGACTACGCGGCAGGCGAGCCGATCGCGACAGCGGCGTCGATGCGGCTTCCCACGTCCTGCCCACCGGGCACGGCGGCGAGGAGCGCCCGCGTATAGGCGTGCTGCGGGCTGCGGAAGAGCTCCGCCGTGGGCTGCAGCTCGACGATCTTGCCCCGCTGCATCACGGCGATTCGATCGCACATCTGGGCCGCGACCCTGAGGTCGTGCGTCACGAACAGGATGGCGAGGCCGAGACGCTTCTGCAGATCCTGCATGAGGGCGAGGATCTGCGCCTGGACGGACACGTCGAGCGCCGAGACGGGCTCGTCGGCGACCAGCACCTCGGGCTCCAGCGCCAGCGCCCGCGCGATGCCGACGCGCTGGCGCTGGCCGCCCGAAAACTCGTGCGGGTAGCGGTCGGCCGCGTTCGCCTGAAGGCCCACGAGGTCGAGGAGCTTGCGGGCCTGTTCCAGCGCCACCCTCTTCGGCACGCCCTGCGCGATCGGCCCTTCCGCGATGATGCGGCCGACGGTGCGGCGGGGGTTCAGGGACGCGAACGGGTCCTGGAACACCATCTGGATGCGCCGGCGCATGGGCCGGAACTGCGCCTGGCTCAGCTCCCGGATGGAGAGGTCGCCGATCCGGATGGAGCCGTCGTCCGGCTCGATCAGCCGCATCACGCAGCGGCCGACCGTCGACTTGCCGGAGCCGGATTCGCCGACGAGGCCCAGCGTCTCGCCCCGCTGGATGGAGAAGGAGACGCCGTCCGCCGCCTTCACCTCGCGGCCCTTCCTGAAGAACCCGCGCCCCTTGTAGGTCTTGGTCAGATTCTCGACCGCGAAGGCCTTCGGCTCGCCCGCGAGGTCCTTCGGCGGCGGAGGCACGATCGACGGAACGGCCGCGAGCAGGCGCTTCGTGTAATCGTGCTGCGGGTTGCGCAGCACCTCCGCCGCGGTGCCCTCCTCCACCCGTATCCCGTGCTGGAGCACGGCCACGCGGTCGGCGATTTCGGCCACCACGCCGAAATCGTGGGTGATGAAGAGCACGGCCGTGCCGTGCTTCTTCCGCAGCGCGTCGATGAGCTTGAGGATCTGCGCCTGGGTGGTGACGTCGAGCGCCGTGGTGGGCTCGTCCGCGATGATCAGCTTCGGCTCGAGCGCCAGCGCCATGGCGATCATGACCCGCTGGCGCTGGCCGCCGGAGAGCTCGTGAGGGTAGGCGCGCGCGATGGCCGCCGGGTCCGGCAGGCCGACCTCCGTGATCAGCTCGATCGTCCGGTCCATCCGCCGTCGCCGGTCGAGCGCGCCGTGCGCCTCGAAGGTCTCGGCGATCTGGTCCCGCACCCGCATCACCGGGTTGAGCGAGGTCATCGGCTCCTGGAAGATCATGCCGATCTCGCGGCCCCGAACGTCCCGCATCTGGCGCTCGGAGAGGGACAGGAGGTCCCGGCCCGCGAGCCGGATGGCGCCGCCGGCCGGCTTCACCGCCTTCGGGAGGAGCCCCATCGTGGCGAGCGCCGTGAGCGACTTGCCGGAACCCGATTCGCCGACGACGCAGAGCGTCTCCCCGCGGTCGAGCGAGAGCGAGAGGTCCTGGATCGCGAAGGGCCGGTCGGCGAGTGCCGGGAGCGCCAGGCTCAGCCTGTCGATGGCGAGAACGGGTTCGGTCATCGTCGTCCTTCCCGGGCGAGGCGCGGGTTGAAGGCGTCGGAGAGGCCCTCGCCGACGAGGTTCAGGGCCAGCACGGTGAGCAGGATCGCAAGGCCGGGGAAGAACGAGATCCACCAGGCATCGATGAGGCGGGTCCGGCCGGCTCCGACCATGTAGCCCCAGCTCATCAGGTTCGGGTCGCCCAATCCGAGGAAGGACAGGGAGGATTCGAGCAGGATGGCGGTCGCGATCATGAGGGACGCCATGACGATGATCGGCCCGAGCGTGTTGGGCAGGACCTGGACGAGGATGACCCGCGAGGTGCGCTGCCCGACGGTGACGGCCGCCTGGACGTAGTCGCGGCTGCGCAGGGACAGAACCTCGCCGCGGACCAGCCGCGCCACCGGCGGCCAGGACACGATGGCGATCGCCAGCACGACGGACGCGATGGAGGGCTGCAGGATCGCGACGAGGACCACGGCCAGCGCGAAGGACGGCACGGTCTGGAAGAGCTCCGTGAAGCGCATGCAGACATCGTCCACCAGGCCGCCGAAATACCCGGACGCGGCCCCGAGCGGGACGCCGATCAGGAGCGCCACGGCCGTCGAGACGAGCCCGATCAGCAGGGACACCCGCGCTCCGTGCAGCAGGCCCGACGCAACATCCCGGCCAAGCGCGTCCGTGCCGAGCGGGAACCGGTCGAGCGCGAGCGGCGCCAGGAAGGGCCGCGACACCATCCTCCAGGGAGAGGACGGGTAGAGCAGCGGCGCCGCCGCCGCCGCCGCGACGACGACGAGCAGCACGACGGCGCCGACCAGGGCGCCGCGGTTCCGGACGAAGCCGCGCAGGAAGGACATGCCGCTCACCTCCCCCCAGCTGGCAGGATGGCCGGACCGAAGCGGAGGGCCGACCTCACGTTCCCACCTCGATGCGGGGATCCACCACCCGGTAGACGAGGTCCGTCAGGAGGTTGAACAGCACCACCATGGCCGAGGACACGAAGAAGACGCCGAGCAGCACCTGGTAGTCGCGCTGGGCCAGCGCCTCGAACATGAGGCGCCCGATGCCGGGCCAGGCGAAGACGGTCTCCGTCAGGATGGCGCCGCCCACGATCTGCCCGGCCTGGAGCCCGGCCAGCGTCACGACCGGCAGGATGGCGTTGCGGGCCACGTGCCGGCGGGTGACCGCGCCCGGCGCGAGGCCCTTCGCGAAGGCCGTGCGGACGAAATCGGCACCGGCCGTCTCCAGCATGGCGGACCGCATCATCCGGGCGTAGATGGCGGAGAAGAAC
This sequence comes from uncultured Methylobacteriaceae bacterium, assembly GCA_937872715.1. Taxonomy (GTDB): domain Bacteria; phylum Pseudomonadota; class Alphaproteobacteria; order Rhizobiales; family Beijerinckiaceae; genus Enterovirga. Next base: position 1,054 of record CALMTJ010000205.1, on the reverse strand, counting down.
AGGCCGAGAGTGAGCGCGGGGAGCACGAGGTGGTGGGCGATGTCGGCCGCCCGCGAGGCGCCGGAGAGGTTCGCCCCGATCGTCTCGTAGCCGACATTCGGCAGGAGCCCGAGCTTCAGCGAGAACACGATCTGGCTCATCAGCGCCACCCAGAAGAGCGGCGTGGCGTAGAACAGGAGAGCGCCCGCGGTGATCGCCGTGTCGGACAACCGCCCGGCGCGGCCCGCCGCGAGCCCCCCGAGCAGCGTACCGAGCGCGAGCGAGATCGCGAAGGCCGTCCCGGTGAGGAGCAGCGTCGCCGGGAGGCGGTCGCCGATCAGGGACGCGACCGAGCGGTCCTGCCGGTAGGAATAGCCGAGATCGAGGGTGACGACGCCTTTCACGTAGAGGGCGAG
>CALMTJ010000205.1:0-649 GCA_937872715.1 uncultured Methylobacteriaceae bacterium | reverse complement strand
CGAGCTGCTCCATGACCGGCCGGTCGAGCCCGAAGCGCTGCCGGAGCTGCTCCACGTAGACCGCATCCGCCGCCCCGGCCTCGCCCGCCATCACGGTCGCCGGATCCCCCGGCGCCGCCCGGATGAGGGCGAAGTTCAACACCGCGATGGCGAGAAGCACGACCGCGCCCTTCACCAGGCGCGCGAGGAGGAAGCGGAGCATCTAGGGTGTCATGGCCGGGCTCGTCCCGGCCAGCGCTTCACCGTCATGGCCGGGCTCGTCCCGGCCACCCCGATCGGAAGCTCCCGACGGCATGCCGGCGAGCTCGCCGTACAGGTCACGCCAGGTCGGATTCATCGGCAGGATCAGGTTGCATTTCCACGCACGCGGCCAGTGCTTCATGTTCCGCTCGCGCTGGATGGCCGCGCGAATGTCGTCGTATGCCTCGTAATAAACGAGACGATCGATGCCGTAGCGCCGCGTATGTGTCCCGCCGCGTCCCGTCTTGTGCTGCCACACCCGTAGCGAGAGATCCGCCTTGACGCCGGTGTAGAGCGCACCTCCCGGCCGGCTCGCGAGTATGTACAGCCAACCGCCCATCGCGACACTCTACCTATCGGGGTGGCCGGGCCGAGCCCGGCCGTGACGAACCGTCGGGAGCGATACCGG
>CALMTJ010000204.1:2766-7267 GCA_937872715.1 uncultured Methylobacteriaceae bacterium | reverse complement strand
GTGCAGCGAGGCGCCGCGGGTCTCCCCGCGGACGTTCGGCAACGATCCCGTCGCGGCCCCGTTACGGTCTTCGAAAATCGCAGGGAGCATCGCCATGGATCACGAGAACCCGCTGTCGCGCAGGCAGATCGTCGGAGCCGTCGGGAGCGGCCTCGCCGTCGCGGCCGCCGCGCCCGCCTCCGCTCAGGCCCAGACGCAGGCAGCGCCCGCCTCCGCTCCGACGAACCCGACGAGCAAGTACCCGAAGCCGCCCTTCAAGCGGCAGTCGCAGCCCTGGCCGGGCCTCGCGGGCCGGATGGACCCGAAGCCGGACCATGGCGAGACGAGCTATCGCGGGTCCGGCCGGCTCGCCGGCCGCAAGGCCCTGATCACCGGAGGAGATTCCGGGATGGGGCGGGCCGCCGCCATCGCCTATGCGCGGGAAGGCGCGGACGTCGCCATCAACTACCTGCCGGACGAGGAGCCTGATGCGCGCGAGGTGATGGCGCTGATCAAGGCCGCCGGCAGGACGGGGCTCGCGATCCCGGGCGATCTTCGCGAGGAGGCGTTCTGTCAGCGCCTCGTCGACGAGGCGGTCCGCGGCCTCGGCGGCCTCGACATCGTCGTCTGCAATGCCGGCCGACAGCAGACCCACGCGTCCATCCTCGACATCACGACCGAGCAGTTCGACTGGACCATGAAGACCAACATCTACGCCCCGTTCTGGATCATCAAGGCGGCGCTGCCGCACCTGCGTCCCGGGTCGTCGATCATCGGCACGACCTCCGAACAGGCCTACGACCCGTCTCCCGACCTCTACGATTACGCGCAGACGAAGGCGGCGACGATGAACTATGTGAAGTCGCTCGCGAAGCAGCTCGGGCCGAAGGGCATTCGGGTCAACGGCGTCGCTCCCGGCCCTGTCTGGACGCCGCTTCAGGTCAGCGGCGGCGCCACGCAGGAGAAGCTCGAGAAGTTCGGCGGCATGACGCCGCTCGGCCGGCCCGGTCAGCCGGCCGAGCTCGGCTCGATCTATGTGCAGCTCGCCGCCGAGGATGCGAGCTTCGCGACCGGGCAGGTCTACGGATCGGCCGGCGGCAGCGGCCAGCCCTGAGCCGGCCGCCGCTCAGCCCTGCTGGCTCGCGATCATCTCCTTGATCCGCGAGGCGAGCGCTTCCATGGTGAAGGGCTTGGTCATGACCTGCATGCCGGGATCGAGGTGGCCGTTCCCGACGACGGCGTTCTCCGCGTAGCCCGTGATGAAGAGGACCTTCAGGCTCGGGCGAGCCGTCCGGGCCGCGTCGGCGAGCTGCCGCCCGTTCATCCCGCCCGGCAGGCCCACATCGGTGATCAGGAGGTCGATCCTGGCGTCGGACCGCAGCACCCTCAACCCTGCCGGGCCGTCCGCGGCCTCGATCGCCGTGTAGCCGAGGTCTTCCAGGACCTCGGTCACCAGCATGCGCACCGTCGGCTCGTCGTCGACGATCAGCACCGTCTCGCCGAGCGCGGCGCGGGGCGCGTCCGCCAGTTCGGGCAGCTCCTGCCCAGCCTCCGCGACCCCGTAATGGCGCGGCAGGTAGAGGCACATCGTCGTGCCCTGCCCGACCTCGGAATAGATGCGAACCTGCCCGCCCGATTGCCGGGCGAAGCCGTAGATCATGGAGAGGCCGAGCCCGGTGCCTTCGCCGAGCGGCTTCGTCGTGAAGAACGGCTCGAAGGCCCTCGCGATCACCTCCGGCGGCATGCCCGTTCCCGTGTCGGTGACGCAGAGGGAGAGGTATTGTCCGGGATCGAGGTCGCGCTCCAGGGCGGCCCGGGCGTCGAGCCACTTGTTGGCGGTCTCGATCGTGATCCGGCCGCCGTCCGGCATCGCGTCCCGGGCGTTGATGCACAGGTTCAGGAGCGCGTTCTCCAGCTGGTGCGGGTCGACGAGCGCCGGCCATAGCCCGGCCGCGCCGACGACCTCCACCTCGACGGCGGGACCGACCGTGCGCCGGATCAGGTCCTCCATCCCGGCGATCAGACGGTTCACCTCCGTGGGCTTCGGATCGAGGGTCTGCCGCCGCGAGAAGGCGAGGAGCCGATGGGTCAGGGCGGCGGCCCGCTTCGAGGCCGCCTGGGCGGATGCGATGTAGCGATCCAGTTCGCCGAAGCGGCCCTGCCGCATGCGCGTCTCGATGAGCTCCAGCGAGCCGGAGATCCCCGTAAGGAGATTGTTGAAATCATGCGCGAGGCCGCCGGTGAGCTGGCCCACGGCCTCCATCTTCTGGGATTGCCGCAGCGCCTCCTCGGCCTGGCGCTGCTCCGTGAGATCCCGGCCGATGATGTGGAACAGCTCGGTGCCGGGATCGGGCACCGCCGTCCACATCACGACCCGCTGGCCGCCGGCCCTGGTGAGCACCCGGTCGACGAAGCCGGTCACCGTCTCGCCGGCCGCGAGCCGCCGCACGACCTCCGCGGTCTCGGCATGGTCGGCGGGATCGATGAGCTCCGCGAAGGGCCGGCTCAGAAGCTCCTCCTCCGTCCAGCCCAGGACGCGTCGCCAGGCCGGATTGACGCTCTTCAGGTAGCCGTCGAGCCCGGCCGCGCCCATGAGGTCGTTCGTGGTCTCCCAGAGCCGGTTGCGCTCGGCGGTCCGCTCCTCGACCTGTTCCTCCAGGCTGGCCGCGAGGCGTGCCAGCTCGGCGGCCTGCTGGCGCCGCTCGTCGATGTCGGTGTTCGTCCCGACCCAGCGCGTGATCCGGCCCGCCGGGTCGCGGACCGGCACGGCCCGGACGAGGAACCATCGCCAGGCTCCGTCCGCGCGCCGGATCCGGAACTCGGTCTCGTAGACCTCCCCGCTCACGAGGGAGCGCTGCCAGGCTTCGCCCGCGGCGGGCTGGTCGTCCGGGTGGACGATGCGGATCCAGGCGACGTCTCCCACGAGAGAGCCCGGCGCCTCGCCGGTATAGGCGTAGATCTGGTCGTTGAACCAATCGAGGTAGCCGTCCGCCCGCCCGGCCCAGACGTGGTTCGGCACGGCCTGGGCGAAGACCCGGAACTGCTCCTCGCTTCCCCGCAGGCGGGCCTCGGCGAGCCTTCGGTCGTGCACGTCCTCGACGACGCCGTACCAGCGGACGATCCTGCCCCCGGCGTCCCGGCGGGGATGGGCGCGGGCGCGCATCCAGCGGTACTCTCCCGTCGCGGCGATGCGGATGCGGTAATCCACATCGACCGGCTCGCCAGAGGCGAGCGACGCCGAGAAGACCGTCAGCGTGTGCGGCAGGTCGTCGGGATGGAGCGCCTTCGTCCAGCCGGCGCCGTCGGGCTCGCCCGGCAGCTGCCCGGTCAGGTCGAGCCAGCGCTGCGCATAGGAGGTGATGCTTCCGTCGGGGTCGGCCGTCCACGGGACCTGCGGGTTGAGCTCGACCGTGTGGCGGTAATGATCCTCGCTCTCGCGGAGCCGGGCCTCCGCGCGCTTCTGGTCCTCGATATCGGCGTTCGCCCCGATCCAGCGGATGATCGTTCCGTCGGGTCCGCGCACCGGGAGCGCGCGCACCAGAAACCAGCGATACACTCCGTCTCCGCGTCGCACGCGGAACTCGACCTCGTAGGTCTCTCCCGTGGCGAGCGATGCCCGCCAGCGGGTGCCGACCCGGGCCATGTCATCGGGATGGACGCGCTCGGTCCAGGAATCGCCGACCGTGCCGTCCGCGGCGCGTCCGCTGTACCGGTAGGTCGGCTCGTTCGCCCATTCCAGCTTACCGTCCGGCGTCGCCGACCAGACGTGAGTGGGCACGGCCTGGGCGAAGGTCCGGAAGCGGGCCTCGCTCTCCTCCAGCGCGAGCTCGATCCTCCTGCGTCCCGTGATGTCCCGGAACAGGGCCGCGACCTGGTTGGCCTCGGGCGGGCCGACGCGGAAGGCGGAGATGTCGTAATGGCGCCCGAGCGCGGCCGCCTCGGCCTCGACCCGCAACGGCCGTCCGGTCCGGGCGACCTCTCCGTAGCGGTCGAACCAGACCTGCTCGTGGGCGGGCGCGAGCGAGCGCATCCACTTGCCGGCGGCGCCGACGAGCCCCGTCTGTGCCTCGAAGGCCGCGTTGACCTCCAGGAAGCGGTAATCGGCCGCCTTCCCCGTGTCTTCGTCGAACCTCATCTCGAAGACGCAGAACCCGGCATCGAGCGCGTTGAACAGGGAGCGGTAGCGTTCCTCGCTCGCCCGAAGGCCCGCCTGCGCGGCCTGGAGGGTGTTCGCCGCGCGATGCTCCTCCGTGCGGTCCCGCAGGATGGTGACGAAGCCGAGATGGGCGCCGTCCGGGCCGCGCAGCGGGCTCGTCTCGCTGCCGGCCCGGAACCTCGACCCGTCCCTCCGCTGGTGCCAATGCTCGCCGGCGGCCCAGCCCGAACTCAGCGCGATGCTCCTCTCGCGGCCGGGTCGACCGGCGGCCCGATCCTCGGGCGTGACGATGCGATCCGCCGTGTCGCCGCGGATCTCGTCCGCCGACCAGCCCTTGCGCTGCTGGTTGACGATGTCGGACTGCAG
>CALMTJ010000204.1:0-2756 GCA_937872715.1 uncultured Methylobacteriaceae bacterium | reverse complement strand
CGCCCTCGTTCCAATCGGTCACGAGACCGTCGCGGTCGGTGACGATGATCGCGACGTCGACGGCGCTGTCGGACGTCATACGGTGCCGCGCCGCGTCGATGTCCGACGGTCGAGCCACCTCAGCGAGTCCGGTCATGGCGAGCGCTCATGTCGCGGCCACCGTCCCGAATCCGGCTTAAGAAACCACTCGCACCCGCTTGATGACGGCCGGTCACTCTCGCCGCCGAATGTTCGGGCGCGCGAAGCGGCGTCCAACCCGGGCCCGCGTCGGGTGAGGATCGGCACCGGGCGGGAACGCCGCCATTCATGCTCGGCGGCGGGGAGGTTCTGAGCTCGCGGATTCGATTACCGGCAGAACCTGCGGCCGGGCCACTTCGCGCCCGCCCTTGGACCCCGGCCGCAGACCGGAACCGGCGCGTCAGTACCCCTCCGACGGGACGGCCCCGTCATCCTGTTCCACGGCCGCCCGCTCGCCCTGAGGCGTCGGCGCGTTCGGATCGGTCCCGCCGGGCATGCCTGTTCCCTTCGCGGGGCCGGCCGGTCTCGATTCCGGCTCGGCGACGCCTCCGTTGTCCGGAGCCCGATCCTTGTCCGTCATCGCGTTTCTCCCCGTTCTCGTGACGGAGGTGAACGCGACCGGCGGCCATCGGTTGCGGGGCGGGCGGCATGCGCGAACCGAGACGGAGCCGGCGAACCCGCCGGTCGGATGCGCCTGTCCGCCTCTCGCCCGGGCCGGTCGCGCCCGTATCCGGTTCGTCACCGCGTCCGCCATTCCCTGTGGCGGGCGCAGGGGATAACGGACCCGTGCGGACGGCTCGGTCGTGCCGAGCCGTCCCGGCCGGGCCAGTTCTCGCCGCGGCGGGACGCTCCAGGAAAAGGCACAGGCATGAACCGAACGGCGGACGGTTGGACGAGCGGCCTCGTCGGCGTGATCATCTTCAGCGGCTCGCTGCCGGCGACCCGGGTGGCGGTCGGCGGCTTCTCGCCCGCCTTCCTGACCTCCGCCCGCGCCGTTGTCGCGGCCCTGCTCGGCGCGGCTCTCCTCGCGGATCTCGGCTCCCTCGCCGTCGTCGCCCTCGGCGTCGTGATCGGCTTTCCGCTTCTCACGGCGCTGGCGCTCCGGCATGTCACCTCCGCGCATTCCATCGTGTTCATAGGCCTCCTGCCGCTGGCGACGGCGCTCTTCGGCGTCCTGCGCGGCGGCGAGCGGCCCAAGCCGGCCTTCTGGCTGTTCTCCGTCGTCGGCGCCCTGTCCGTCGCGGGCTTCGCGTCGTGGCATGCCGGAGAGGTCTCGCCGACGGGCGACCTCCTGATGGCGGCCGCGGTCGCGCTGTGCGGACTGGGCTACGCGGAAGGCGCAACTCTCTCTCGGCGGCTCGGCGGGTGGCAGGTGATCTCCTGGGCGCTGCTCCTGTCCCTGCCCGTCATGGCGACCTTGGCGCTGCTCACCATGCCGGAGACGCTCGCCGGCATCGCCCCGGCCGCCTGGACGGGCCTCGCCTACGTGTCGGTCTTCAGCATGCTGGTCGGCTTCGTGTTCTGGTATCGCGGGCTCGCGCTGGGGGGCATCGCCGGTGTCGGACAGCTGCAGCTCCTGCAGCCCTTCCTCGGGCTGATGCTCGCAGGTCTCCTGCTGCACGAACCCATCGCCCCGAGCATGGTCGCCGTGGCGGCACTGGTCGCCTTCTGCGTCGTGGGCGCGAAACGCTTCGCGTGACGTCCGGAGACGCTGCGGCATCCTCCCGCCCAGCCTCGCGGGCAGCACGCGCGCCGCGCCGCACCGGCGCCCGCTACTGCGGGCCAGGTTCGAGCCAACCCCGATAGCGGACGACGCTCCCCAACCCAGGCAGCGAGATCGACACGTCGAACTGGAAGCGGCCGTTCTCGTCCCACTCGCGCGCGGCCGAGCGCGGGGCCAGCGCCAATGGCAGCGGCACCGGACCGAGCCACCAGCGGCGCATGACCATGGTCAGGCCGCGAGCGTCGCTCGGCAGATCGAAGGCAAAACGCAGCGGGCCGAACCGCTCAACGAGGTATGGCCCGCTTCGCGACAACCGGCTGCGGAAGCATCGTCCGCCGAAGTCGCGGATCCATGTCTCGGTGCCGTCCTCCTCGGCGAAGGACACGTGCACCGCGTGCTCGCCTTCGGACGGAAAGCCGACGATCCCGGCCACGATCCGGGCCGGCAGCCCGCGCCCGCGGGTCACGACGGCCCGGCCGCTCGCGGCCGCGTCCCGGAACACGTCGTGCATGTTCCGCACGGGTGGCGGCAGGTCGGCGAACCGCTCGCCCATGACATGCCCGTATAACGGCGGCGGATGCCGGATCTCCGACACGGCGTGCCGGATCTGGAGCTGGGCGAACGCACGCTCGAACTCGCCGAGTTCGAGCAGCAGCCCGGCATCCGTGGCACCCGGTCCCGTCTCGCCGTCCGCGAGCTTGCGAAGCAGGATGGGAACGGCGAGCGCCGGGATCTCGGGACCCTGGCCGTCCGCGGCGATCAGCGTCCAGCGTCGTTCGAGCCGCCGCCCCGACGCGCGTCCGAAGGCGCGCACGCTCATGGCCGAGCGGTCGCTTCCGAGCCATGAGAGAGCCCGTTGCAGGCGGATCAGGACCGGCCCGAGCGGGACGGGGGACGCGACGACCCGCCGGCGCACGATCCAGGACAGGAGCCAGATGGCGACGTTCTGCACGCCGAGTTCCGTCCCGGCCCGGAAGACGACGGCGGGTCGGCCCGGAAATCGCCCGGGCAGGAG
>CALMTJ010000203.1:5410-7271 GCA_937872715.1 uncultured Methylobacteriaceae bacterium | reverse complement strand
CAGTCACCAGCACGGACGCGACGACCCTCGCATCCGTCGGCAGCGACACGCTCCGGCACGTGGAGGGCGTGCGGGGCACGACCGCCGCGGACACCTACGACGCGACGGGCTTCGGCGCGTCGAGCGCCAATGCGGGCGATAACGGCGTCTTCAACTCGTTTCAGGGGAACGGCGGCGGCGACGACATCACCGGCAACGGCGGGACGACGCTCGACTATTCGAGCCTGTCGGAGGCGGTCTACGTCCAGCTCGACGGTAATGGCGGCGCCTCCGGCCAGACCACCGGCTTCCACGCCACCTACCACGGCGGGATCAACGGCGTGATCGGCACGAGCTTCGCCGACACGATCTACGGGACGTCGACTTCCGGCGTCTTCGAGAGCCTCCAGGGAGGATCGGGCAACGACACGCTGTACGGCCTGGGCGGCAGCAACCTCCTGAACGGCGGCCCCGGTAGCGACGTCATCGTCGGCGGGTCCGGGACGGATATCGCCGAGTTCTCCGGCGTGATCGGCGGCTACACGATCGCGCCGCTCACCAGTCCCGGCGCGTTCAACGTGACTGCCACGGATGGGACTGGCTCGGACACGCTGGCCGAGATCGAGGCCATGCACTTCCTGGGGAACGGGTCGGGCGGCGCGTACTACCTCTACGCGACGAATGTCGATGTTAGCCTGTTCCCTCTCGCCGGTCTCGATTCGATTACCGGCACGAGCGGGAACGACCACCTCACGATCGGCAACGCGGCGGGGTCACACCCGATCGATCTCGCCGGGGGCACGAACGAAGTCCTCCTCGCCTATGCGGGCAACTACTACCTGAACCTCCAGAACGTCTCGCAGCTGACGGGGCTCGCCGGGGCGAGCGAATCCGTCACGCTCGTCAACGCCGCGAACGGCCTCCATGTCGATCTCGGCCTGACGAACGGCGCCGCCTTCCAGGACGCCCTCTACCTATCGTCGGGGAACAACACGGTCGACGTCACGCACGTGAAGACGCTGTACGGGCAATCCGGCAACGATACCGTCACCTTCCACGCGGACGGCGGCACGAACCAGGCCGCCTATCTGGGCGCGGGGAACAACACCTTCTACCTCGAGAGCGCGTCCGACACGTTCCAGATGACGATCTCCGCGATCAGCTCGACGACGGAGACGACCCAGATCTTCACCCATGCCGGGCAGACGCGCGACGACGATCTCACGTTGACGAACGTGGTGTCCGGCCCGGTGTCGGGCTCGACCTCCTACGCGCCGCTCTTCGACATGGGGGCCGGCAACGACACGCTCCATCTCTTCACCGACTCGGCGAACAACTTCATCAACTTCGTCCGGGTCCGGAACGTCGAGACCGTGATCGGCACGGCGAAAGGCGACACGATCCACATCGTGAACACGGACGCGGCCGCGACCACGACCGTGATCGGCGGCGGATCGGGCGACAATCTCTGGGCGAGCCCCGGCCAGGACACGTTCCGGTACGTCGCCGCGACCGATTCGCAGAGCCCGTCGCGGGACATCGTGAACAACTTCAACGCCACCGCGACCGCCGGCAGCGGCATGGACCATTTCGAGTTCAGCACGAGCATCGCCGGCATCTCGTCGAGCGACGGGTTCGCGAACTTCCTCGGCACTGGCAGTTTCACCGGCACGAGCCAGAACCATGTCGAGACCGAGATCCGGCTGGCAAATGTGGGCGGCACGGCCGTGATCCAGGTCGACGTCGACGGGGACGGCGCCATGACGGCGGCCGACATGGAGATCGCCTATGCCGGCCTCACCGGAACGCTGAGCAGCGCCAACTTCCTGATCCACGCCTGACGGGCGGGGGGCGCCGCCCCGGAGGCCGGATTGTGCCGTGT
>CALMTJ010000203.1:0-5400 GCA_937872715.1 uncultured Methylobacteriaceae bacterium | reverse complement strand
CCGTTAGACGACGGCCCGGATGCTGTCCGGGATCGGCTGGTCAGGAGGTTTCCATGAACATGGAAGTCTCGCGCCGCAGCTTCCTGAAGGTTGCGGGCGCGGGCGTCGCCGGGACGGCGATAGGTGCCTTGGGATTCGGGGAGGCCGAGACCGCCTATGCGGCCGCGACCCGCCCGTTCAAGCTCGCGAGCGAGACTGAAACCCGCAACACCTGTCCGTATTGCTCGGTCGCCTGCGGAGTCATCCTCTATTCTAAGGGCGACGTGCGGAAGGGCGAGACCGCCACCATCACCCATATCGAGGGCGATGCGGACCATCCGACCAACCGGGGCACGCTCTGCCCGAAGGGCGCGGCGCTGAAGGACTTCGTCCATTCGGCGAGCCGCCTGACCAAGCCGCGAATCCGCAAGCCCGGCTCCGACCGGTTCGAGGAGGTGAGCTGGGACTTCGCGCTCGACCGGATCGCCCGCCTGATGAAGGACGACCGGGACGCCAATTTCCTGGCCCGCAACGACGAGGGCACGCCGATCAACCGGTGGACCACCACCGGCTTCCTCGGCGCCTCGGCAACCACCAACGAGACGGCCTTCCTCACCTGGAAGGTGGTCCGCTCGACCGGGATCGTAGCGTTCGACAACCAGGCGCGTGTCTGACACGGCCCGACGGTGTCCAGTTTGGGCCCGACGTTTGGCCGTGGAGCGATGACGAACGCCTGGACGGACATCAAGAACACCGACCTCGTCGTCATCATGGGCGGCAACGCCGCCGAAGCGCATCCGTGCGGCTTCAAATGGGTCACGGAGGCGAAAGCCCACCGGGGCGCGAAGCTGATCGTCGTCGATCCGCGCTTCACGCGCTCGGCCTCCGTCGCGGACTATTACGCGCCGATCCGGCAGGGGACTGACATCGCCTTCCTGCTCGGCGTGATCAACCACTGCATCCGGAACGACAGGATCCAGTGGGAATACACGAAGGCCTTCACCAACGCGTCCTACGTCGTGAAGGAGGGCTTCACCTACCAGGACGGCCTGTTCACGGGCTACGATGAGGAGAAGCGCGACTACGACCGGACGAGCTGGGATTACGAGATCGGCCCGGACGGGTTCGCGGTCGTCGACCCGACGCTCCAGCATCCGCGCTGCGTCTGGAACCTCTTGAAGGCGCACGTCGCGCAATACACGCCCGAATTCGTGGAGCGCATCTGCGGCACGCCGAAGGACAAGTTCCTGAAGGTCGCGGAGATGATCTCCGAATGCTCGACGCCGACGAAGACCATGACGTCGATGTACGCGCTCGGCTGGACGCAGCATTCCAAGGGCTCGCAGAACATCCGGGCCATGGCGATGCTGCAGCTCCTGCTGGGGAATATCGGCGTCCAGGGCGGCGGCATGAACGCCCTGCGCGGGCATTCGAACATCCAGGGCCTCACCGATCTCGGCCTGATGTCGAACCTGCTGCCGGGATACCTGTCCATCCCGGTGGAGAAGGAGAAGACCTTGAAGGACTACATGTCCTCCCGGGCCTTCAAGCCGCTCCGCCCCGGACAGACGAGCTATTGGCAGAACTACGGGAAGTTCTTCGTCTCCTTCCAGAAGTCGATGTGGGGCGATGCCGCGACGGCCGCGAACGACTGGGCCTACGATTACCTGCCGAAGCTGGATGTGCCCTCCTACGACGTTCTCCGCTATTTCGAGCTGATGAACGACGGCAAGGTGAACGGGTATTTCTGCCAGGGATTCAACCCGCTCCTGTCATTCCCCAACCGGGCCAAGATCACGAGCGCGCTGTCGCGGCTGAAATGGCTCGTGATCATGGACCCGCTCGAGACGGAGACGGCGCGGTTCTGGGAGAACCACGGCGAGCACAACGACGTCCAGACCGCGTCGATCGGCACGGAGGTGTTCCAGCTGCCGACCACCTGTTTCGCGGAGGAGGAGGGCTCGCTCTCCAATTCCGGCCGGTGGCTGCAATGGCATTGGGCGGGCGGCTCGCCTCCCGGCGAGGCGCAGCACGACACCTGGATCATGGCGCAGATCTTCCTGCGCCTGAAGGAGCTGTACCGGAAGGAGGGCGGGGCGTTCCCGGACCCTATCCTCAACATGACCTGGAACTACAAGGACCCGCACGAGCCCACTCCCGAGGAGCTGGCGCGCGAGATCAACGGCTCCGTGCTCGAGGACGTGCCGAACCCGGCCGACCCGACCAAGAAGCTGCTCGAGAAGGGCAAGCAGGTCGTCAACTTCTCCGTGCTACGGGACGACGGGACGACGGCCTGCGGCTGCTGGATCTATTCCGGCTGCTTCAACGAGGCCGGCAACAACATGGCCCGTCGCGACAACCGCGATCCGGGCAACACGGGCGCGTTCCTGAACTGGACCTGGGCGTGGCCAGTGAACCGCCGCACGCTCTACAACCGGGCGTCCGCGGACGTGAACGGGAAGCCGTGGGACCCGACCCGCAAGATCATCGAATGGGACGGGGAGAAATGGTCGGGCTTCGACGTGCCGGACATCGCGCCGAACGCGAAGCCGCAGGATGTCGGTCCCTTCATCATGAACCAGGAGGGCGTCTCCCGCCTCTTCGCCCGAGGGCTGATGCGGGAGGGGCCGTTCCCCGTCCATTACGAGCCGTTCGAATCGCCGATCCCGAACCCGATCAACCCCAAGATCCGCGGCAACCCCGTGGCGCGCGTGTTCCAGAACGACGTGGCGTCGTTCGGCAGCTCGGACGAGTACCCCTACGCGGCGACCTCGTACTACTGGACCAAGAATAACCACGTGAACGCGGTGCTGCAGCCCGAATTCTTCGTCGAGATCTCGGAGGAGCTCGCGAAGGAGAAGGGGCTGAAGAAGGGCGATTGGGTGCGGGTCTGGTCCAAGCGGGGCTCGGTCAAGGCGAAGGCCATGGTGACCAAGCGCATCCGGCCGCTGATCTGTGACGGCAAGACGGTCCACGTGGTCGGGATCCCGCTCCATTGGGGCTTCGTCGGCGCCGCCCGGAAGGGCTGGGGGCCGAACTCGCTCACGCCGTTCGTGGGCGACGCCAATATCGACACGCCCGAGTTCAAGGCGTTCCTGGTCAATATCGAGCCGACCACCGGTCCGGCGGTCTCGTGAGGGACGGCTTCCATGAACACATCTGCCTTCCTCATGCTGAGGTGGCCGGCGCGGCCGGCCCTCGAAGCACGCAAGACGGTCGTGCGTCCTTCGAGGCTCCGCTTCGCGGAGCGCCTCAGGATGAGGAGGTCGGATAGAGGCAGCCCTCTTTCGTCGAGGATGTCATGAGCGCACCCCTCGCCGCCGAGCCGAAAACGGCCGTCGCCAACCCACCCGTCCAGGCGGTCGCGGCGAACCTGACCGAGCGGGACCTGATCCGCCGCTCGGCCTCGACCGTGCCGCCCCCGCAGCGTCAGCTGACGGAGGTCGCCAAGCTCATCGACGTGTCGAAATGCATCGGCTGCAAGGCCTGCCAATCGGCCTGCATCGAGTGGAACGACACGAAGCCGGCCATCGAGCACAATGTCGGCATCTACGACAACCCGCACGACCTGACGGAGGAGATGTTCACGCTCATGCGGTTCACCGAATGGGTGAACCCCGAGACGGACAATCTCGAATGGCTGATCCGCAAGGACGGCTGCATGCATTGCGCGGATCCGGGCTGCCTCAAGGCTTGCCCGGCGCCGGGCGCCATCGTGCAATACTCGAACGGTATCGTGGATTTCGTTCACGAGAACTGCATCGGCTGCTCCTATTGCGTGAAGGGATGCCCGTTCAACATCCCGCGCATCTCCAAGACGGACCGCAAGGCCTATAAGTGCACCCTGTGCTCCGACCGCGTCGCGGTGGGCCAGGGTCCGGCCTGCGCCAAGGCGTGCCCGACGCAGGCCATCGTGTTCGGCACGAAGGAGGACATGAAGACCCACGCCGACGGCCGCATCGCGGACCTGAAATCGCGCGGCTACGCGAATGCCGGGCTCTACGACCCGCCGGGCGTCGGCGGCACGCACGTGATGTACGTGCTGCACCACGCCGACAAGCCGTCCATCTATGCGGGGCTCCCGGACGCCCCGCGCATCAGCCCCGTGGTCGAGGCCTGGAAGGGCGTCACCAAATATGCCGGCCTCGCGGTGCTGGGCCTCACGGTCGCGGCGAGCGCGGTCCATTCGGCCTTCGCCGGGCTGAACAAGGTGACGAAGCACGATGAGGAGGAGGCCGAGAAGCTGACCGGAGGGCCGGCCTGATGCCGCTCGTCGACGACGACAAGGCCGATCACGTCGAGCTCTCCCCGCCCGGCCGAGGGCGGGCCGACAAAGGGCCGCTAGGCGTGGGCGAACCGGCCGAGGGCGGCCGCAAGGTCCAGCTGGAGGTGCGCCGCTACGGCGCCTTCGCGCGGGTCAACCATTGGGTCACGGCCGCGAGCCTCATCCTGCTCGCGGTCTCCGGCATGGCCCTGTTCCACCCGACGCTGTTCTGGATGACCGGCCTGTTCGGCGGCGGGCAGAACACCCGGATGCTTCATCCCTGGATCGGCGTCGTGCTGTTCTTCTCCTTCGCGCTCCTGTTCGTACAGTTCTGGCGCGCCAACCTGTGGCGCCGCGAGGACGCGGTCTGGCTGTCCAAGATCGGTGACGTCCTCCAGAACAGGGAGGAGAACCTCCCCGAGCTCGGAAAGTACAATGCCGGCCAGAAATTCATCTTCTGGTCGATGTCGGCCCTGATCATCGGGCTCATCGTCACCGGGATCCTGATCTGGGATCAGTATTTCGCGACCTATACGGCTATCGAGACGAAGCGGTTCGCGGTTCTCGCCCATGCGATGCTGGCCGTCGTCATCATCTCCATCTGGATCATGCACGTCTACGCGTCCATCTGGGTCCAGGGCACGATGTCCGCGATGATCTCCGGCCGCGTGTCCGGCGGCTGGGCGTGGCGCCACCACCGGAAATGGCTCCGCGAGCTGGTCCGGACCAAGCGCACCGCCTGAGCCGCCCGCCGCCGCGCTCCTTCCCCACTCGCGGGAGAAGGTGGATCCGGCATCAGCCGCGGTCGGATGAGGGGCACGCGCTCGACCGCCCCCTCATCCGTCGTCGCTTCGCGCCGACACCTTCTCCCGCGAGGGGAGAAGGGCCGTGCGAACTCGCTCCTGTCGCGGGCCTCCCCGCCCCGCTATAAGAACCGCGACTGGCCCGTCGGGTCCGGACATCGCCATGCCCCGCTCCTTCCCGGATGCCGACCCGACCGCGATCGGCTCCGTCGCCGTCCCGCCCTTCTGCCGGCTGCCGGAGCCCGCGACGCTGTTCGCCACGCGGGCGGAGCGGCTGCGACACCTCGCCGGCCATAGCGAACTCGGCCCGTATCTCCTGTTCCTGGCGGGCCTCGCGAAGGCGCAGGACGAGGT
>CALMTJ010000202.1 GCA_937872715.1 uncultured Methylobacteriaceae bacterium | reverse complement strand
GCCCTGAACCAGCGCCGACCCGTTCTCGCCCTCCAGCAGGACCGGCCGGGCGGTGCGGAGCTCGGCCAACGCGCGCTCGACCGCGGCCCGCTCCAGGCTGTCGGACAGGCTGAGCGTCACCCGCATGGTCATGGGACGGACCGGAACATGAGCCGGATATGGACTCGGGAGGCCCGGACGGCAACGAAGGCGGGGAGGATCAAGAATCGGGTCTTCCCGCCGCCCGGCATCGAGCGCGGCCCGAACGGCACACACTTCTGTGGCCCGTGCGGCTGCGCGTCCCATCAGCTTCCGCACGCCGCCACGCGAGCGTGACCTGCCCGGCCGGCCGCCGCGAGCATCAACGGTCGCCCTCCAGCTGGCGGCCGCCATAGAGCACACGTAGGATCGTGACCCACTGCTCTTCGACGACAAAGGCAATCGTCACGCGCCGTTCGAAGCCGATCGTTCGAAGTCCTGGCCGGATGTCGTCGCGCCTCAAGCCTCGTTCAGGGAAGGTGGAGAGCAACAGACAGTGCTGAACGATGCGGCGGATATATCCTTCGGCAATGGGCACGCTGCCAGTCTTCGCCAGAATGAAGTCAAAGAGACTGTTCAGCTCGGTATCAGCCGCCGGATCGAACCGGACGCTATGCACCCCGCTTCACAGCCTTCGCCGCGGTGATACGCCGCTCAAGGCCAGCCATCACCTTGTCGATCGGGATCGCGCCGCTCGGGTTCCGGTGATGGGCGTCATAGGTGGCGGCCACCTCGGTCTTCAGCCACTCCTCGACCTGAGCGTCTCGCGCCTGAAGGATGCGCAAGCCGTCCCGGATGACCTCACTCTCGCTAGCATACTCGCCAGATGCGACCTTGGCCTCCACCATCCGGGCCATATCGGTGGGGAGGGTGATGCTAATGGAGTGAGTGGTTCGCATCGCAAAGTCCTTGAAGCTCGCTAGGGCAGGCGACACGGTTTGATAATAACACATTTGTTCCTTCCTAGACTACGCGCCGACTGTTTTCGCCGCCTTTGCCCGGCGCTGCACCTCGACGGCGTTCGCGATTTGATCCAGATAGGTCCATCATGAATCGCGCCCGCGCCACCCTGCCCGCGCCGGAGCCCGGCTGGGCGGAGCCCGCCGAGCCGGGAGCCCCGCGCGCCCCGACGCTGTCCGAACGGGCCCGCGCGTCCGTCCAGCCTCCGGCCGTCGCGGGGACCGGCGGGTATCTCGGCGGGCTGAACCCGGAGCAGCGCCAGGCCGTCGAGGCGACGGAAGGCCCGGTCCTCGTCCTCGCCGGGGCCGGCACGGGCAAGACCCGTGTGCTGACGACCCGCATCGCGCACCTCATCTCGACGGGGAAGGCCTGGCCGTCCGGCATCCTGGCCGTCACCTTCACCAACAAGGCCTCGCGCGAGATGAAGGAGCGCGTCGGCCACCTGATCGGGGCGGCCGGCGAGGGCATGCCGTGGCTCGGCACCTTCCACGCCATCGGCACCAAGGTGCTGCGCCGGCACGCGGAGCTCGTGGGGCTGAAATCCGACTTCACCATCCTGGGGATGGACGACCAGCTCCGCCTCCTGAAGCAGGTGATCGCGGCGGCCGACATCGACGAGAAGCGCTGGCCGGCACGCGCGCTCGCATCCTTCATCGACGGCTGGAAGAACCGCGGCCTCCAGCCGAAGGAGGTGCCGGCCGGCGAGGCCGCCGCCTTCGCGAACGGCCGCGGCGGCGACCTGTACGGCGCCTACCAGGCGCGGCTGAAGACGCTGAACGCGACCGATTTCGGCGACCTCCTGCTCGAATGCCTGCGCCTGTGGCGCGACAACCCGGACGTGCTCGACCAATACCAGCAGCGCTTCCGCTACATGCTGGTCGACGAGTACCAGGACACCAACGTCGCCCAGTATCTCTGGCTGCGGCTCCTCGCCCAGGCGCGGAAGAACCTCTGCTGCGTCGGCGACGACGACCAGTCGATCTACGGCTGGCGGGGCGCCGAGGTCGACAACATCCTGCGCTTCGAGCACGATTTCCCGGGCGCGGCCGTGATCCGCCTGGAGCGGAACTACCGGTCGACCGGCCACATCCTGGGCGCGGCGTCGGGCCTCATCGCGAAGAACAAGGAACGGCTCGGCAAGACGCTCCGAACGGAGGACGAGCCGGGCGAGAAGGTGACGGTCACGGGATCCTGGGATTCGGAGGAAGAGGCCCGCCAGATCGGCGAGGAGATCGAGGCCATCCAGTCCCGCAAGGAGAGCCTGGCGCAGGTGGCCGTGCTGGTCCGCATCTCGGCGCAGATGCGCGAGCTCGAGGACCGCTTCGTCCAGCTCGGCCTCCCGTACCGGGTGATCGGCGGCCCGCGCTTCTACGAGCGGGCCGAGATCCGGGACGCGCTCGCCTACCTGCGGGCCACGGCCCAGCCGGCCGACGACCTCGCCTTCGAGCGCATCCTGAACGTGCCGAAGCGCGGGCTCGGCGAGGCCTGCCTCCAGCAGATGCACGCCCATGCGAGGGGCGCGCGCGTGCCGCTGATGCAGGCCGCCCGCTACCTGTCCGAATCGGACGAGATGAAGCCGAAGCCCCGCAAGGTTCTGCGGGACCTCCTCCAGAGCTTCGACCGCTGGCGCTCGCTGATGGACCGGACGTCCCATCACGAGCTCGCGGCGCAGATCCTCGAGGAATCCGGCTACACGGACATGTGGCAGAAGGAGAAATCCGCCGACGCGGCCGGCCGGCTGGAGAACCTGAAGGAGCTCGTGCGCTCCATGGAGGAGTTCCCGGACCTTTCCTCCTTCCTGGAGCATATCTCGCTCGTCATGGACGCGAACGAGGGCGAGGGCACCGACCGGGTGTCGCTGATGACGCTGCACGCGGCGAAGGGGCTCGAATTCGACACCGTGTTCCTGCCCGGCTGGGAGGAGGGCCTGTTCCCCTCGCAGCGGGCGCTGGACGAGAACGGGCGCGCCGGGCTGGAGGAGGAGCGGCGGCTCGCCCATGTCGGCCTCACGCGGGCCCGGAAGCGGGCGAAGATCTGGTTCGCCACCAACCGGCGGGTGCACGGGCTCTGGAACACGACCGTGCCGTCCCGCTTCATCGACGACCTGCCGGAGCAGCACGTGGAAGTGACGGAGGCGCCGGCCGCCTATTCGGCGGGAGGGCGCGGCTCGCGCTTCGAGGGCATGACGCCGTTCGGTTCGAGCTACGGCACGCCCGGCTGGCAGCGCGCCCAGGCGAGGGCCGCGGGCGGCG
>CALMTJ010000201.1 GCA_937872715.1 uncultured Methylobacteriaceae bacterium | reverse complement strand
GCTTCATCCGGCACCGGCGCTCACCCCACCCCGGACCTTCACCCTTCAGGGGAGGGTACAGCCGCCGGGCGCCCGGCCTCCTCCAGGGCGTGTCGCAGGACGTGCACCCGGATGGCGGAGGACAGGTTGCCGCCGCCGCGGTCGCGGTCGATCGCGGCGACGAGCGCCGGGATCGAGACGCCGCGCCCGGCCGCGATGTCGCGGAGCGCGTCCCAGAACGGCTCCTCCAGCGACACGCTGGTGGGGTGGCCCGCGACCGAGAGCGAGCGCTTGCGGATTGCGAAGGGTGCCTCGCCCGTCACGCGTCCCCGTCCGGCTCGAGCCGATGGCCGGCCAGCCGCTCGGCCGCGATCCTGGCCTCGGCATCGGCCCGGTCACGCTCCGCCTTCGGCCGCCCGAACCGTGCCCGGTTGGCGGCCGCGCGGCCCGCCTCGGCCTCGCGGGCCTTGTTCTTGCGGGCCCGCCGCAGGTTGATGATGTCCGCCATGGCGGGAGAGTGGGAGGCGCGGGGCCGCGCGTCAAACGCGCCGTGAAGCTTTGCACGAGGCGACGTCCGCTCCGTCGTTGCGAGCGGAGCGAAGCAAACCAGGTGGCGTGCGTCGGCCGGGGATTGCTTCGTCGGCTTCGCCTCCTCGCAATGACGACCGTCGTATCCTGTCGCGCGTGCTTCAGACGAGAAGCCTGCCTTCCTCGCCGATCACCGCGCCGAGGTCGGTCGCCGACGCCTCGTCCTCCGCGCCGGTCTCGCCGAGATAATCGTTCATGATCATCTCGTTATGCGCCTTGCCGGACGGGATCATCGGGAAGCAGTTCTCCGCCTCGTCGACCGCGCAATCGAAGATCACCGGCCGGTCGACCGCGATCATCTCCCGGATGGCGTCGTCGAGCTCGTCCGGGTCCTGGCAGCGCATGCCGACGCCGCCATAGGCCTCCGCCAGCTTCACGAAATCCGGCAGCGATTCGGAGTAGCTCTGCGAGTAGCGCCCGCCGTGCAGCAGTTCCTGCCATTGCCGCACCATGCCCATGTACCGGTTGTTCAGGATGAAGATCTTCACCGGCAGCCGGTACTGCACGGCCGTCGACATCTCCTGCATGTTCATGAGGATGGACGCCTCGCCCGCGATGTCGATCACGAGCGCGCCCGGATGGGCGAGCTGCGTCCCGATCGCGGCCGGCAGGCCGTAGCCCATCGTGCCGAGCCCGCCGGACGTCATCCAGCGGTTCGGCTCCTCGAACTTGAAGAACTGCGCCGCCCACATCTGGTGCTGGCCGACCTCCGTCGTCACGTAGGTCTCGCGACCCTTCGTCAGCTCGTAGAGGCGCTGGACGGCGTATTGCGGCTTGATGACCGCCGACGAGGCTCGGTAGGCGAGGCAGTCGCGGCCCCGCCACTCGGCGATCGACCTCCACCAGGCCGCCCTCGCCTCCTCGTCGCGTGCAGGTCTCATCTCCTTCCAGACGCGGATCATCGCCTCGAGGACATGGGCGCAATCGCCCACGATGCCGACATCCGCCTTCACGTTCTTGCCGATGGAGGAGGGGTCGATGTCGACGTGGATCTTCTTCGAGGCGGGCGAGAAGGCGTCCAGCCGGCCGGTGATGCGGTCGTCGAATCGCGCTCCGATCGCGACCATCACGTCGCAATCGTGCATGGCGTGGTTCGCCTCATAGGTGCCGTGCATGCCGAGCATGCCGAGGAAGGCCGGGTCGGAGGCCGGAAAGGCGCCGAGCCCCATCAGGGTCGAGGTGACCGGAAAGCCCGTGAGGCGCGCGAGCTCGCGGAGCGCCGCGGAGGCGCGCGGCCCCGAATTGATGACGCCGCCGCCCGTATAGAGGATCGGCCGCTTCGACCGCGCCATCAGCTCGACGGCCTGGCGGATGCGGGTCTCGTCGCCCTCGACGACAGGCCGGTACGTCTTGTGCCCGTTATCCGCGGGCCGCTCGTAGAGCCCGGCCTTGAACTGCACGTCCTTCGGCAGGTCGATCACGACCGGGCCGGGCCGGCCGTGGGTCGCGACGTAGAAGGCCTCGTGCAGGATGCGGGGCAGGTCCGCCACCGATTTCACGAGGTAGTTGTGCTTCGTGCAATGGCGCGTGATGCCGACCGTGTCGCATTCCTGGAAGGCGTCCGTGCCGATGAGGTGGGTCGGCACCTGCCCGGTGATGCAGACGAGCGGGATCGAATCCATCATCGCGTCCGTGAGCCCGGTCACCGCGTTCGTGGCGCCCGGGCCTGAGGTGACCAGCACGACGCCGGGCCTGCCGGACGAGCGGGCATAGCCCTCCGCGGCATGAACGGCGGCCTGCTCGTGACGGACGAGGACATGGGTGAGCGCCGGCTCGTGGAAGAGGGCGTCGTAGATCGGCAGCACGGCGCCGCCCGGATAGCCGAAGACGTGATCCACGCCCTGGTCGCGCAGCGCCCGGACGACCATCTCGGCTCCGGTCATGGTCTCGGCCATCGTCCTGTCCTCCGCCCCTGCCCGGCCTGCCGCCGGGCTGCTCCCGCGAGAGCAATAAAAAAGGGTCCCGAAGGACCCTGCATGCGCCACCAACCGGATAAAGCGGGTTCAACCCCGCCCCGTCGATGGCGCCTCCGCTACGATAAGGATGACGGGCACAAGCCCCTCCGCTCGCGAACGGCGAAGCGCTACCGGCTCCGGCGCAAGGCGTCAAGAAGCACGGTCGCGCTCGCCCCGGGCGGCCCCGAGTGGGGCTTCCTCTCGCAAGCTCTTTCCGCCGCGTGAGCCATCAAGCATAGAAGGCACCACCGGTGCGTCGGCGGTGCCCATCGCAGAGGAGACGACATATGAGGGTTTACGCGATCGCGACCCGCGACAACGACAAGACCTCAGATTGCGACATCGTCTTCATTCCGGGAGCCGAGCGCGTGAGGAAGGCGTATCACGGCGGCTCGGCCACGTTCCACAACGCCCTCCCGTATCCGGCGAATCTCAAAGATTTCCTCAGCAAGATCGACGCCATGCCTCCGGCACTCGATATGTTCGCCTATTTCGGACACGGGTTCAACACTCAGCTTGGCAATCACATCCGCACCCGTGGTGACATCAAGATGTTTGCCGATGCGTTGGGTCCTAAGATGAATCCGGGAGGAAGCGTCATCTTCTACTCCTGCCTCGCAGGAACTCTCGGAGGCTTCACGACCATGCTGATGAACGATCTCGCGCCGATGGTGTGGGTCTACGGCCATACGACGACGAAACATTCGTTCAAGAACCCGGACGTCACCGAGGTGTCCCTCCAGGACGGGCCGCTCACCCTGGCCGACGAGTTCGGGCCGTCGCTGAAAGCGGCCTGGGTCGAGTCCCTGGAAAGGACCGATCTATGGCTCCGCTTTCCTATGATGTACCCCTCCGACATCATGAGGGAGTTGAACTCGATCCGGCTGGTAGGAACCTGGTCGGTGCCTCCGTCGGGCCGCTACGTGTTCACCTGGAACATCAAGAACGGCGTCTATTCCAACATGAACGAGATCTTCTCCCTCCCGGCCGGTGAGGTGACGGATGTCTCGACAGGTACGATCGGCACTTGGGAGATGCTTGCGGACGAGCTGGAGATTTCTTGGAACGCCGTCGAGAAGGAGACCTGGGAACTGCCGATCGAGCCGCACGCCCAGCGGGTCCGCGGGGTCTCGGGCCTCGCCAGGAGGACGGCGAGGGGGAAGTACGGCACCCTGCAAGGATGAGGCAGCGCCTGGTCGCGGCGCGCGCGCCGCGCGCCGCTACGGTCTCGCGCGGGCCGTGCCGTCCTGCTTCAATCCGAATTGGCGGCGGAGGTGACGCCAGGGTTCCGGAAGGACGCGGCCGTCCGGGGCCGTGCCGGGATCCCGGTGCTCGAAGGTTTCGATGAGGCTGTTCTTCACCCCGAACACGGCGTCGCTGTCGAGGTAGGGGCTGTCATCGGCGAAGATGTGCGTCACGAGCTGCTCGTGGCCGGGCGCCGAGATCATGAAATGGACGTGGGCCGGCCGGAAGGGGTGCCGCTCCGAGGCGTTGAGCAGCGTCCCGACGGGACCGTCGTCCGGGATGGGATAGAAGGCCGGCATCACGGTCCAGAAGTGGAAGCGGCCGGCCGCGTCCGTCGTGAACGTGGCTCGAAGCGCGGGACCGCCGAGGTCCGTGCGCTGGACGTCGTAGAACCCCTCCTGGTCGGCCGACCACACCTCGACGGTCGCGTCCGGAACGGGCGCTCCCTCGGCGGCGGTCACCGCTCCCTCGACGAGCAGCCGCTCGCCCGGCAGGCCGCCCGAGATGTCGGCGCCGTGCGCCGGCTGCGGCGCGCCCTCCACGTGGAAGGGGCCCAGCACCGTCGTCTCCGTCGCGCCCTCCGGCTGGCGATGGTTGATGGCGTCGACCAGCATCGAGAGCCCGAGCACGTCGGACAGGAGGATAAATTCCTGGCGCGTGTCCGAGCAGATCTGGCCCGTCCGGGTCAGGTAATCGATCGCGTAGGCCCATTCGCCCGTGGTGAGCTCGACGTCCCGCGCGAAGTCGTGGAGGTGGCGCACGAGGGACAGAAGCACGGTCTTGAGGCGCGGGTCGGGCGTGTCGGCGAAGCGGTCGAGGACCGCCTCCGTGATCGTGTGCTCGTTCGCGTCGCGCATGATGGGTCTCGCTTAGATGCCTGAAGAGGACGGAGGGAGCGGGGCGAGGCCCGAGAAGGCGGCCTCGATCAGCGTCCGGATGCCCTCGGAATCGATCGCCCTCGGATTGGGATAGGGCTCCGCCGTCGCGAGTTCGACCGCCCGGTCGATGCCGGATTCCGGCATCCCGATGTCGCGCAGGCTCGTCGGCGCGCCGAGCCTCCGCGCGAGGTCGAACAGCCCGAGCGCCGCCGCGTCGTCGCCGCGGCCGAGTGCGCGGGCGACGCGCGCCACCGCACCCGGCGCGGCCGCGGCGTTGTAGGCGACCGCGTGCGGCAGCACGACCGTATGCGTTTCGGCATGCGGCAGGTCGAACGTCCCGCCGAGAACGTGGCAGAGCTTGTGGTGCAGGCCCATGGCGACCGAGCCGAGGCAGGTCCCGCAGAGCCAGGCGCCGTAGAGCGCGTCCGAGCGCGCGCCCGGGTGGCCCGGCTCCGCGACGATGAGGGGAAGCGCCCTCGCCAGCGCCGCGATCCCGTCCTCGGCGAGCCTGGACACGACCGGGTTCCCGTCATGGGCGTAGAGCGCCTCGACCGCGTGCGCGATCGCGTTGATGCCGGAGGTGACGGAGAGGGGAGCCGGCAGGGTCAGGGTGAGGTCGACGTCGTAGACGACCACCTCCGGCAGCACCTTGGGGCTGCGCTGGGTCACCTTCCGGCCGCCGGCCGTCTCGCCGAGGATCGGCGTCGCCTCCGACCCCGCATAGGTCGTGGGGACCACGACCTGCGGCAGGTCGGTCCGGAGCGCGAGCGCCTTGCCGAGTCCGGTCGTCGAGCCGCCCCCGAGCGCCACGAGGCAATCCGCGCCCGTCTCCCGGACGGTCGCGAGCGCGCGTTCCGTGACCTCGACCGGCGTATGCATGACCGCGCCCGGGAAGATCCCGACGCAGGCCGCGCCGAGCCGGTCCCGCAGGTGCTCCGCGTCGCCCTGCTGCTGCGGCGTCGACAGGACGAGGGCGCGGCGGCAGCCGAGCCGCTCCACCTCGTCCCCGACCCGCGCGAGCGTGCCTGAGCCGAACACGATGCGGGCGGGCCGCGCGGTATAGGTGAACGGGTCCATTCGCGGGTTCCGCGTCGTGCCGGCCGGCCTTCAGGGATGCGCCGGCAAGGAGCCGGCCGCCTCGCCCGCAGCCGCCCGTCCCTCGCGCGCCAGCGAGGCCACGGCGCATGCGGCGATGAGGGAGGCGGCGCCGATGGCGAGGAACATCGCGGTCGGCCCGCCGCTCGCTTGTTGGAGCGCGCCCGCCACGAACGGCCCCAGGATCGCGCCGACGCGGCCGACGCTCAGCATCATGCCGACCCCCGTCGCCCGCACGGCCGTCTCGTAGGACCTGGCGGTGAAGTTGTTCAGGACGAACTGGGCGCCGATGATGAAGAAACCCGCGGCCGCGACCGCCGCGACGTTGACCAGGTGGTCGTTGAACAGGACGAGGGCCAGGACGGCCAGGCCGCCCACGGCCCACCAGGTCGCCAGCACGCCCCGGCTCGCGCCGCGCCTGTCGGCGAGATGGCCGCAGGCGAGCCCTCCGATGAACGACATCACCTGCATCAGCGCGCCGAAGCCGAAGCTCGCCGCGAAGGTCTCGCCGCGCTGCATCATGACGGTCGGGATCCAGCCGGTGAGACCGAAGATGCAGAACAGGCTGAGGAAGGCCGACGCCCAGATCGTGAGCGTGGTGCGCCGGTGGCGCGGCTCGAGCAGCGCGGCCACCTGGTTCTGCCGGGGCGCCGGCGGCGGCACGTCGAGGCGGGCGCCCGCGTAGGCGGCGGCGCGCTCCGGAAGGAGGCGGGCGAGCAG
>CALMTJ010000200.1 GCA_937872715.1 uncultured Methylobacteriaceae bacterium | reverse complement strand
CAGGGGGGCAGTGCCTACGAGATGTATGCCGACGGCACCATCCGGGCCGAGACGCCGTCCGGCTCCTTCAGGTTCGGCTCCCTGGACGAGATGCGGACCTATACGGGCGAGGCCGGACGGGCTTCGTCCGGTCCGCCCACGCAGGCGAGCGCGAAGGCGTAGATCAGCGCGACCTCCTCCAGCCGGTCGAAGCGGCCGGCCGCGCCTCCATGCCCCGCCTCCATGTTGATGCGCAGGAGAACCGGCCCGCCTCCCGTCATCTCAGAGCGCAGCCTCGCCACCCATTTCGCCGGTTCCCAATAGGTGACCCGGGGATCGGTCAGCCCGCCCAGCGCCAAGATCGCCGGATAGGGTTTCGCCCGGACATTGTCGTAGGGCGAGTAGGACAGGATGGTCCTGAAAGCGGCCTCGTCCTGCCCGGGATTGCCCCATTCGGGCCATTCGGGCGGGGTGAGGGGAAGGTCGCCGTCCAGCATCGTGTTCAGCACGTCGACGAAGGGCACGTCGGCCACGATGCCGGCGAAGAGCTCGCCCGCGAGGTTCGCGACGGCGCCCATCAGCATGCCGCCGGCGCTGCCCCCGAAGGCGACGAGCCGTCCCCGGCCGGTATGGCCGGAGGCGATCAGCGCCTCCCCGCAGGCGATGAAATCGGTGAAGGTGTTGGTCTTCTTCTCGCGCTTGCCGTCGAGGTACCAGCGCCAGCCCTTCTCCGTTCCGCCCCTGACATGGGCGATCGCGTAGACGAAGCCGCGATCCACGAGCGACAGGAGGTTGGTCCGGAACGAGGCCGGCATGGATGAGCCGTAGGAGCCGTAGCCGTAAAGGAGGCACGGCGCGCTGCCATCCGTCCGGAGGTCGCGGCGATGGACGAGCGAGATCGGCACCTGCTCGCCGTCACGGGCGGTGCCGTAAAGCCGCCGCGTCACGTAGAGGGCGGGATCGAAGCCGCTCGGCACCTCCTGGCGCTTGCGCAGCACCCGCTCGCGGGTCGCCATGTCGTAATCCCAGGTCTCGGCCGGGGTCGTCAGCGACGAATAGGTGAAGCGGAGCGTCCGCGTGTCGAATTCGTAGCCGTCGTCGAGCCCCAGCGAATACGCCTCCTCGTCGAAGGCGACGATGTGCTCGTCGCCGCTCTCCATGTCGCGGACCACGATGCGAGGATTGGCGTTCTCGCGCTCGAGCCGGACGTGGTGGCGCGCGAAGGCGCGCTGAGCCAGCACCATGATGCCGGGCCGGTGCGGGACGAGGTCGCGCCAGTTCGCCCGTCCGGGGCGGGCGGCCGGCGCCGTCGCGAGCTTGAAATCCTCGGCGCCGTCCGCGTTCGTGCGGATGATCAGGTCGTCACCGCGATGCTCGACGCCGTAGATGACCAGCCGAGAGCGGGGCGCCACGACCCTCGGCTCGGCCGCTGGGTCGTGACGGTCGAGGAGGTGGACCTCCGCCGTCTCGTGATCGCTGATCCGGATCGTGACGAAATCGCGCGAGCCGGTCGTGCCGAGGTCGACGAACCAGCCGACATCCGGCTCGTCGTAGATCAGGACGTCGTCCGCCTGCGGCGTGCCGAGCCTGTGACGAAGCACCTTGGACGGCCGGTGGTTGGCATCGACCTCCACGTAGTAGAAGGCCCGGCCGTCGCCGCTCCATTCGACCTCGCCGGACGTGGTCCGGACCTCGTCCGGGAGGTCGGTGCCGGTCCCGAGGTCGCGCACCCTGATCGTGAAGAGCTCGGAGCCCGCGAGGTCGGCGCTCCAGGCAAGGAGGGAGTGGTCGGGGCTATGCTCGGCCGCGTGGAGGTCGAAATAGGGCTTGCCCGCACCTTCGAGATCCCCGTCGAGCAGGATCTGCGACGGGCCGCCCTCCCGCGCTTCCCGGCAGACGAGCGGGTGCTGCCCGCCGTCGCGGTGCCGGGTGTAATAGGCCCATGGACCGTCGGGCGACGGGACGGTGTTGTCGTCCTCCTTGATGCGGCCGCGCATCTCGGCGACCAGCCGCTCGCGCAGGGAGGACAGGTCGGCCAGGACGGCTGCCGTATAGGCGTTCTCCGCCGCGAGATGGTCCCGGATCGGCGCCGCGAGGGCGGAGCCGTCCTTCAGGACCTCGCGCCAGTTGCCGTCCTTCAGCCAGGCATATTCGTCCGTGACGGTCTCACCGAAGAGCTCGGTGGATGTCCGCCGGCGCTCGGCCCGCGGCGGCTCGCCGGCATCTCGCCTGAAGTTAGGGGGCACGCGCGTCTCCGGACCTCGTCGTTCCGCCCCGATTAGGCGGGGCGGCACGTCGAAACAACGGCCGATCCAACCGGGACGCGAAGCGGCCGGCGCAGGCCCCGCCTAGCCAGTTGACATTAATAAGAATATAAACCTAGATCACGCAGCCGGCCGCAGCCGCTTCGACTCTCACTGCGAGAACGTATCATGAACAGTCACCAGCCGCATCTCGCTCCCGCGCGGACCGAGAGCGCGCCTCCTCCCGTGGCGGCCCAGCTTACCGGCCCGGCCCGCCGCCTCCTCTCCGCGCTCGCGGAGCCGGGCGCGTCGGCGATCCCCGACCCCACCCGGGACGGGTTCCTGATCGTCCGGACGGGGAGGGGAGGGGTGTCCCTCGGGCGCGGCTCGCACCGGGCCGAGGCGGCGGAGGAGCTCGCCGGCCACGACCTCGCGACGCGGTGCGGGCCGCGCC
>CALMTJ010000199.1:1447-1691 GCA_937872715.1 uncultured Methylobacteriaceae bacterium | reverse complement strand
CCCCGGCCCATGCCGCGAAACCGGCCAGAAGCGCCATGCGGCGCGTGATTGAGACCTGCATCCGGGAGCCCTCACGAAATCGGCCGGGCCGCATTATAGCAGAAGGCGCACCGACATCGCCTGGACAGACCTTCCGTGCCGAACTTGAACTTCGCCAGCGACAACGTCGCCGGCGCCAGCCGACCCGTCATGGACGCGCTCGCGGCCGCGAATGCCGGCCCGGCCCCGGCCTACGGCACGGATG
>CALMTJ010000199.1:1082-1432 GCA_937872715.1 uncultured Methylobacteriaceae bacterium | reverse complement strand
TCGCGGCGCTGCTCTGCGAGCTGTTCGAGCACGAGGCGGAGGTGCTCCTGGTCCCGACCGGAACGGCCGCCAACGCGCTGGCGCTCGCGGCGGCCGTCTCGCCCTGGGGCCTCTGCCTCTGCCACGAGGAGGCGCACGTCATCGACGAGGAATGCGGCGCGCCGGAATTCTTCACGGGCGGGGCCAAGCTCGTCGGGCTGCCGGGCAGCGGCGCGAAGCTGGCGCCGGAGGCGCTCGCGGCCGCGATCGACCGCCTGCCGGATCACGAGAAGCAGATGCCGTCCGAGGCCGTATCGCTCTCGCAATCGACGGAGAGCGGCCTCGTCTACCGTCCGGAGGAGGTGGCGGCG
>CALMTJ010000199.1:0-1072 GCA_937872715.1 uncultured Methylobacteriaceae bacterium | reverse complement strand
CCCTCGTGGCGCTCGGCTGCTCGCCGGCGGACATGACCTGGCGGGCCGGTGTCGACATCCTGTCCTTCGGGGCCACCAAGAACGGCTGCTTCGCCGCGGAGGCGATCGTCGTCTTCGATCCCGATCTCGCGACGACGCTTCGCTTCCGGCGCAAGCGGGCCGGACACACCCTCTCCAAGGGTCGGCTGCTCTCGGCGCAGATGGAGGGCTACCTCGCCGACGGCCACTGGCTCGGCAATGCCCGCCACGCGAACCGCATGGCGGCGGAACTCGCGGCCGGACTCGCCTTGCGCCCGGACGTCACCCTCGCCTGGCCGTGCCAGTCGAACGGGGTGTTCGCCATCCTGCCGAAGAGGCTCGACGCGGCGCTCCGGGCGGGTGGGGCGTTCTATCATCCGTGGTCGCCGCGCTCCCTGCCCGCGGGCATGATCGTCGGGCCTGACGAGGTGCTGGTCCGGCTGGTCGCGTCCTTCGCGACGCGTCCGGAGGATGTCGAGGCGCTTCTCGCGCTGGCCCGCGACGCCTGACCTGGGTCTCCGCCCCAGCCCCGCCCCAATCGGTACCGAGATTGCCGCATCCCGTGATGGAATCCGTGTCATGCGTCGAGCCAAGCCCCACCTGACCGGCCTCCTCGGCCTGGCCATGCTGGCCGGGGCGGCTTTGCCGGCCTCCGCGCAATGGTATGGCGGCTCCTACCCGTACAACCACCCTCCGCCGCCCTACGGGTATGGATATGGCTACGGCCGCATCCTGCCGCCCGACGTGGTCGTCGACCGGATCGAGGGACAGGGTTACGACGACGTGTCCCCGGCGCGCTTCGACGGCCAGTATTACCACCTCACGGCCACCGGCCGCGGCGGCCTGCGGCTGCGGCTCGTGGTGGACCCCTATGGCGGCGCCGTCCTCCGGCGGATCGCGATCGGCGGGCCGGGACCCGGGCCGGGGCCGCTCTTCGGGGAGCAGCCTTCGGGGCGGCTCGTCGGTCGCGGGGCCGGGCCGTCGCCCTATGACGAGATGCCGGAGAGCGAATACCGTCGCCCGCGTCAGGAGGAGGCCCCCCGTCGCCCGGCCC
>CALMTJ010000198.1 GCA_937872715.1 uncultured Methylobacteriaceae bacterium | reverse complement strand
TGGCGAGACGCTCTGCGATACGACCCCGACCGACCTCGTCGTCCCCGCCATGATGTCGAACTGGGGCTGCTACGGCATCGAGGCCGCGCTCGCCTCCCTCCTCGGCACGCCCACGCTCCTGCACGGCCCGGCGCAGGAGGAGCGGATCATCCGCGCCTGCCTCGCGGCCGGCGGGCTCGAAGCCATGTTCTCCAGCACCGACTTCTCCGTCGACGGGCTCGAGGGCGAGACGTCCATGGCGATCGTGCAGATCCTCGGCAGCATCGTCCGCAAGTCGCTGGAGGGCGGCACCGTCGGGCTTGCGCATTGATCGCGCATCGGCCGATCGGCGGCGCGGTCACCCGAGCAGGTGGCAGGCCGCCACGTGGCCCGGCGCGGCCTCGCGGAAGGCCGGGACCTCCTCCCGGCAGCGCGGCATGACGTGAGGACAGCGGGGCGCGAAGAGGCAGCCCTGCCGCCCCGCCGCCGGCGCGAGGCTCGCCTCGCCGGCAGCTCGCGATCCGGCCCGCGCTCCTCCCGGCCTCGTCTTCGGCACGGCGTCGAGCAGCATGCGCGTGTAGGGATGCTGGGGTGACCCGTAGAGCTCGGCCGTCGGCGCGAGCTCCACGATCCGGCCGAGATACATCACCGCCACGCGGTCGGAGATGTGCCGCACCACTCGAAGGTCATGGGAGATGAACAGGTAGGTGAGGCCGAACTGGTCCTGCAGATCCTGGAGGAGGTTGACGACCTGCGCCTGCACGGAGACGTCGAGCGCCGCGACCGGCTCGTCGCAGACGATCAGCTCAGGCCTCAGCGCGAGCGCCCGGGCGATGCCGATGCGCTGACGCTGGCCGCCGGAGAACTGGTGCGGGAAACGCTCGGCCTGCTCGGCCGCGAGCCCGACGAGCGGCAGGAGCTCGGCGACTCGGTCCCGCTGCGCCTTGCCGGTCGCGCCCGCGAGCCGCATCGGCTCGGAGACGATCCGGCCGACCCGCATCCGCGGGTTGAAGGCGCTCGACGGGTCCTGGAACATGAGCTGCAGGCGCCGGCGCCCCTCGTTGCGCCGGCGCCGGCCGAGCGTCGTCAGCTCGACCCTGTCGAAACGGATCGAGCCGGCATCTGGCTCGATCAGCCGCATGACGAGCCGTCCGGTCGTCGACTTGCCGCACCCGCTCTCGCCGACGAGCCCGAGCGTCTCTCCGCGCCGGATGACGAAGCTCACGTCGTCGACGGCGTGCACCGTTCCGGTCCTGCGCTTGACGAGCGTGCCGCCGAAGATCGGGTACGTCTTGCGCAGGCCGGCCGCGACGACGAGAGGTTCCCCCTGGCTCACGGCGACGCCTCGCGGGCGACGCCCAGCGGGTGGAAGCACGCGGCCCGATGCGCCGGAGCCACGATATCGAGGTCAGGCACGACGGTCCGGCAATCCTCCTGCGCTCGCTCGCAGCGGGGCGCGTAGGCGCAGCCGGGCGGCAGGTTCGCGAGGCTCGGCACCGTGCCGTCGATGCCGATGAGCCGATCCTGGTCGGCCTCGAAATCCGGGATGCTGCGCAGGAGCCCGCCCGTGTACGGGTGGCGCGGATGCCCGAACACCTCCCGCACGCCCGCCCGCTCGACGCCGCGTCCCGCATACATGACCTGCACGTCGTCGGCGAACTCCGCCACCACGCCGAGGTCGTGCGTGATCATGATGATCGCCATTCCGAGCCGGCTCTGGAGATCGCGCAGCAGGTCGAGGATCTGGGCTTGCGTGGTCACGTCGAGCGCCGTCGTCGGCTCGTCCGCGATGACGAGGCGGGGCTCGCAGGCGATCGCCATCGCGATCACCACCCGCTGGCGCATGCCGCCCGACAATTCGTGCGGGTACTGGTCGAGCCGCCGGCGCGGCTCCGGGATCGCGACCATGGCCAGGAGCTCGGCGGCGCGCTCCCGGGCGGCCCTGCGGCCGAGGCCGAGATGCAGCCGCAACGGCTCGCAGATCTGGCGCCCGATCGACGCGATCGGGTTCAAGGACGTCATCGGCTCCTGGAAGATCATGGAGACGTGGCGCCCCCGCACCCGCCTCATCTCGCGCTCGGGCAGGGCGACGAGGTCGCGGCCGTCGAACCGGACCTCGCCCGCGACGGCGGCGAGGTCGGGCGGCAGGAGGCGCATCAGCGCCAAGGCCGTGACGCTCTTGCCGCTGCCGGACTCGCCGACGAGTCCCAGCACCCGCCCGCGCGCGACGTCGAAGCTCACCCGGTCGATCGCGGTGACGGCGCCCCGGCCGGACCGGAACCGGACCGTGAGGTCCCGCACGGAGAGGAGCGGCGCGTCCGCCATCGGGGCGATGCCGGTCACCGGGCCGCCCCGGCGGCCTTGGGGTCGAGCGCCTCCCTGAGCCCGTTGCCGAGCATGTTCACGCTGAACACGACCAGGATGATCGCGACGCCGGAGCAATGCGCGATCCAGGGCGCCCCGAACAGGCGGTCGCGTCCCTCCGCCAGGATGTTGCCCCAGGTCGCGGCGGGCGGCGGCAAGCCGAGACCGAGGAAGGAGAGCGCGGCCTCCTGGAGGATCATCTGCGCGACCTGCAGCGTCGCCACGACCGTCAGCACCGGCACGACCTGGGGCAGGATGTGCCGGAACACGATATACCGGTCGCTGCCGCCGTAGGAGGCGGCGGCCTCCACGAAGGAGCGCTCCCGCAGCGAGCGCGTCAGCCCGAAGACGAGCCGCGCGTAGATCATCCAGCCCGAGATGCCGAGGACGAGGATCAGGTTCAGGGCGCTGCCGCCGAGCGCCGCCGTCATGATGATGGCGAGGAGGATGTCCGGGAAGGCGGAATGCGCGTCCGCGAAGCGCATGATCGCCTGTTCGGTGCGGCCGCCCTTGAAGCCCGCGAACAGGCCCGCGACCGTGCCGATCGTGCAGGACAGCGCCATGGACGCGAGGCCGACCAGGATCGAGATGCGCGAGCCGTAGATCAGCCGGGACAGGAGGTCGCGGCCGTAATTGTCCGTCCCGAGCAGGTTGCGGAGCGAGCCGCCCTCCATGAAGGCCGGCGGCTTCAGCCGGCGCACCAGGCTCTGCTGGTAGGGATCGTAGGGCGCGAGATACGGCGCGAAGATCGCGGCGAGGCAGATGCACAGGAGGATGCCGGCCCCGAGCCCGACCTTGAACCGCGTGCCGAAGAGCCGCCGCCGCATGTCAGCCGAGCCGGATGCGGGGGTCGTTGACCGACAGGAGGAGGTCGACGGCGAGATTGGCGAGGACGATGAACAGGCTCACGACGACGACGCCCGCCAGCACGACCGGCACGTCGCGCTGGAAGATGCTGCCGATCAGGAGGCGGCCGATGCCCGGCCAGGAGAAGATCGTCTCCGTCACGATCGAGCCGGCGACGAGCCGGCCCACCTGCACGCCGAGGAAGCTGAGGATCGGGTTCAGCGCGTTCGGGAAGACGTGCGCGAAGACGAGGGTCGCGGCCGACAGCCCTTTCGCCCGGCCGGTGACGACGAAGGGCTCGCCCA
The DNA here is from genome assembly GCA_937872715.1 of uncultured Methylobacteriaceae bacterium. GTDB lineage: Bacteria > Pseudomonadota > Alphaproteobacteria > Rhizobiales > Beijerinckiaceae > Enterovirga. The sequence goes on along the minus strand of CALMTJ010000198.1, from coordinate 3,281 downwards.
TCACCTCCAGCATGCTGGTGCGGGTGATGAGCACGAAGTTCGGCAGCACGAACGCGGCGAGCGTCGTCGCGGGCAGGATCAGGTGGGCGAGGTCGCCCCGGCCGGAGGTCGGGAGCCAGCGCAGGTCCACCGCGAAGATCTGGATGAGCAGGATGCCGAGCCAGAAGCTCGGCATCGATTGCGCCGCGATGGCCAGCGTCGAGATCACGAAGTCGGGCACCCGGTCGCGCCACACGGCGCAGGCCACCCCGCCCGCGATGCCGAGAACGAGCGCCACGGCGAGCGCCGCGGCGAGCAGTTCCAGCGTCGCGCCGAGCCGTCCGAGCACGGCCGGCATCGCCGGTCCACCGAACTGCAGCGATTCGCCGAAATCGCCGCGCAGCACATCGCGCAGGTAAATCGCGAACTGGACGGGGATCGGCTGGTCGAGGTGGAGCCGGGCGCTGAGCGCCTTCGCCTGCTCCGGCGTGTGGTTCGGGTCGAGGAAGATGTCGATGGGGTTGCCGGTCGTGCGCAGGACCACGAAGGCCGCCCCGAGCACGATGAGGATGGAGAGCGGAACGTAGAAGAGCCGGCGCGCGACGTAGTTCAGCATGGCGGTGACTCCCAGCGGCTTCGCGAGGCCGCGGTGTTCCGGGCGGCCTACCGCACCGCCACGTCCTTCAGCCGCAGGATCTTGTCCGACGCAGCCTCGAAGCCCGAGATCTTGCTGCTTACCCCGTAGAGGCTCGGCAGGCCGAACAGGAAGATCGACGGCGTCTGTTGATGGAGGATCTGCATCATGCGGCCGTAATCCTTCTCGCGAAGGGCCGAATCGTTCGTGGCGCGGGCCTCGGAGAAGAGCTTCTCGTATTCCGCATCGACCCAGGTCGTGCGCTTGCCAGCCTCCGTGTACCAGACCGTCGCGAAATCCGCGTCGCCGAGGCTGTACCAGCCGATCATGTAGAGCGGCCCCATCTCCTTGGCGTTCCACTGCTTCAGGAAGACGCCGCCTTCGAGCACGTTGACGGACGCATTGAGCCCGACCTCGCCGAACATGCCGGCGACCGCGTTGCAGATGTCGACGTCGGAGACGTACTTGCCCGATTGCGTCGTGATGGCGATCGGCGTCTTGAAGTCGTATTTCGCCTCCTGGAGGAGCTCCTTGGCACGCTTCGGGTCGTAGGGCCGCGCCCTGATCGCGGGGTCGTGCCCGAAGGTCGCGCGGGTGAGGAGCTGGCCGTCCAGCACCTCGCCCTGTCCCTTCAGGATCTCCTTGAGGATCAGGTCCTTGTCGATCGCGAGGTCGAGCGCCTCGCGCACCTTCGGGTTGTCGAAGGGCGGCTTGCGCGGATCGAAGGTGAGGACGAGGCCGACGGTCGTCGGCGTGCTGGCGACGGCCGCGACCCGCGACGCCTTGATCTGGTCGAGGACGTCGATCGGCAGCTCCTCGACGATCTGCGCCTCGCCGGAGAGGAGCGCCGCGACGCGCGTCGCGGCTTCGGGCACCTGGCGGATCAGGAGGCGATCAACCTTCGGGGCGCCGCCCCAATACTGCTTGTTGGCGGTGAGCTCGTAGCGGTCGCCGGCGATCCAGTTGCCGTACACGAAGGGGCCGGTGCCGAGCGGGTGGCGGCGCGCGGCCTCGGCGCCGTCCTTCTCGTAGTAGCGCTTCGACTCCATCGGCATGTCGGCGACCGCCTTCGGCAGGATCGGGAACGTCCCCTTCGTGCGCACCTCGACCGTGTAAGGATCGAGGATCGTGACGCCGCTCACCTGGCTGATGCGGCCGGCGAAGCCGTAGGCGGTCTTCGGATCGATGATCCGGTCGAGCGTGAACTTGACGTCCTCGGCCGTGAAGTCCGAGCCGTCGTGGAACTTGACGCCGCGGCGCAGGTGGAAGCGCCACGCGTCGGGGCCCGTCGGCTCCCAGCTTTCCGCCAGCGCCGGGACGTAATCGCCCTTGTTCGTGCGCGCGACCAGCGGGTCGTAGGTCTGCATGAGGAGGCTCGTCGACGTGAAGGTGGAGATGCCGGTCTGGAGCGAGTCCGGAAAGGTGGCGGCCGCCACGGTGAGGGTCGTCTCCGCGGCCCAGGCCGGCCCGGCCGGCAGCGCGAACGGGACGGCGCACGCGAGGAGCCCGGCCAGAAGAGATCGCCGCGCCGCCGACGGACGCGCCCAGGACGATCCGGCCGGAGCGGGAAAGCTTTGCGCGTGAGTCATGGCGGTCATCTCCTGCCGCGCTACATCGGTCTGGCCGGCGAGATGAAGCATTTCGGCGCCCGACGTGCAAGCGAATTATTGATGTGATTGCGACAAAACGCTGGCAAATCGATTTCATACGAGCTAGAGCGCTGGAGAGACGATGCCCACCGACCGACACCGACGCCCTCAATCGGAGAGGACGGCCGACGATCCGCACGGCACGGACATGGCGGATCTGCGCATGTTCGAGCTCGCGCTCCTCAGCGCCTCGAACAGCTTCCACCATTGGGTGGTCAGCTGCGGCCAAGCCACGGGAGAGCTCGGCCTCGCCTCCAACGACCTCACCATCCTCCGCATGGTCTCCCGCAAGGCTCGTCCCAAGCGCGCCTCCGAGATCGGCTTCGCGCTCAACATCGAGGACGTCCACCTGGTGACGTACTCGATCAAGAAGCTGATCCGCTCCGGGCTGGTCGAGACCCACAAGAACGGCAAGGAGAGCCTCTTTCAGGCGACGGAGACGGGTCAGCAGCTTCTGACGAGATACGACGAGATCCGGACGGGCTGCCTCCTCGGCACCCTCAAGGTGTTCGCCGACGGCGATCTCGACCTGCCCCGGCTGACGCAGCGGCTCCGCGCCATCTCGGGCATCTACGAGCAAGCGGCGCGCGCCGCGACGGCCCTCTAAGGCGGGCGGCGAGCCGGCCTGCGACACGTTCCCAACCGACGAACCTGGCGACGAGAACGCACCCATGAAGCCCAACATCGCAGCCATCCGGTCGCTCATCGTGGACGGGAAGCTCGACGCGCTCGTCTGCATGGCGCCCGAGAACTTCACCTACCTGTCCGGCGCCTACATCTCGACGCTCTCGACCATCCGCCCGCGCCAGGGCTTCGCGGTCGTGCCGCGCAACGGCGATCCGGCGCTCGTGATCTGCTCGATCGAACGGAACCAGGCGGCGGCCGAGAGCTGGATCGGCGACATCCGCGTCTACACCGAGTTCCTGGAGACTCCGGTCGACGCGCTCGCTACTCTGCTGAAGGAGAAGGGCATCGCCTCCGCGACCGTCGGGATCGATCTCGACTACCTCACGGCGAGG
>CALMTJ010000197.1:479-10738 GCA_937872715.1 uncultured Methylobacteriaceae bacterium | reverse complement strand
GCGCCGGGCTGTGCGCGCTCCCCGAAGGAGAACGGCTTCGATTGGGTGCTGCAGCGCCTCCTCGCGGGACTGGCCGTGACACGGTCCGACATCACCCGGCTCGGCGTCGGCGGCCTCCTGATGGAGACGATGTCCCGCGGCCAGCCCCGGAGCGGCGGCGAGCCCGCCGGGGAGGACGAGGGCGGGTGAGCGTCGCCGCCATCCTGCTGGCTGCCGGGCGCGGGACCCGGTTCGGCGAGGCGCCGGCGCTCCTGGCCCCCTGGTGCGCCACGCCGCGGAGGCCGCGACGGCGTCCGGCGCCGACCCGGTCCTCGCGGTCCTCGGCCATCGCGGAGCGGATGTGCTGGCGAGTCTGGCCGGCCTGCCGGTACGGCCCGTGCCCAACCCGGCCTATGCGGACGGGCTCTCGACCTCGCTCCGGGCCGGTTTCGCCGCGCTGCCGGCGGAGGCGGAGGGGGCGATCGTGCTCCTCGGCGACATGCCCCTGGTCACGCCCGCCCTGATCGACGGCCTGATCGCGGCCTGGCTGTCCGGCGGCGAGCCGGATGCCGTCGTGCCGACGCTTCGCGGGCGACGCGGAAACCCGGTCCTCCTGTCGCGGCGCCTGGGGCCGCTGGTCGAGGCGCTGACCGGCGATCATGGCGCGGGACCGCTCCTCCGCGACCGGCCGGGCGTGCTGGAGATCGAGCTCGACGTCGCGGCGGTGGCGCTGGACGTCGATACGCCGGACGCCCTCGCGGCCGCTCAGGCGAGGACGACGCCGTCCAGCACCGCCGAGTAGAACAGGATGGAGGCGACGAGCACGAAGCCATGCCAGACGGCGTTCTGGAAGCGCAGCCCCTCCCAGAGGTGGAACACCACGCCGGCCGCGTAGACGATGCTGCCCGCGACCATCAGGATCACCGTCGAGGCCGGCAGGGAGGCCGCGACCGTGTCGTAGGCGAGCGACCCGCTCGCGCCGAGCATGAGGCAGAGCGCGATGGATAGCCGGTCCAGCCGGCCCGGCAGGAGGATCTTCAGCGCCGCCCCGACCAGCGCGACGGACCAGACGCCGACGAGGAGCGCGTAGCCGGTCGGCCCTTCGGGGAAGCGGGTCACGAAAGGCGTGTAGGTGGCGGCGATCAGGACGAAGATCAGGGCGTGGTCGACGCGCCTCAGCCACCATTTCGTGCGCGAGACCGGCCAGAGATTATAGGCAGCCGAGACGGAGAGCAGCGCCAGCAGCCCGGCCGCGTAGACCGAAACGGCCGCGACCTGCGTCCCGTCCGCCCAGAGGATCGCCAGCGTCACGAGCGCGATCCCGCCGCCGAGCGCGAAGGCGATGCCGATGCCGTGCACGATGCCGTCGGCCAGGATCTCCGCGCGGTCGTAATTCCAGGCGAGGTGGAGAGGACGGCCTTCAGGATCGATCACGGGCAGCGGATGTGTCCCATGGCGCGAGCCTCGGCCGCGAACGCGTCAGGAAGATGACGGCGGCGCTGCGCGCGGAAGCGGTCGGGATCAAGCCGCCTCATCGACGATCCGAACCTGCCGGCCGATCGCCTGGAAGGCGAGCTCGATCTGTCGCAGGCGGGAATCGTGATCGAGATCGAGGAGACGGTCGACGCTCGGCGGATGCCATTCCAGGCGCCTGGCGAGTTCGGCCTTCGTGACTCCCGCCCTCCGCATGGCGCGGTACAGACCGACTTTCGCCTCGGCCAGCGCCCCGAGCTCGATCCACTCGCCGTCACCGGCCGTGGGTTCAGGGATGTCGTGGCGGCGCGACATCCGGGCCTGGAGCACGGAGAGGATCGCGTCGCCCGCATGGACACGGGCCGACACCTGGTCGTCGCCAAAGCTCGTCACCTCCGGCAGGTCGGGGCAGGTGACGAGCAACGTCCCGTTGTCGTCCGGCGTGAGGTGGACGCGATATCGGAGCATGCGGTCACGCCCTCTCCTCGATGCCGAGATCCTTGAGGATCTTAAGCCAAAGCCCTCGGCCGAGTTGCTTGGAGCCGCCGTGCTGCGGCAGCACGCTGACCCGATCTCCACGATAAACCATCAGGTGCCCGCCTTTCGCCGGCTCGAACGTGCACCCCCGCTGCGCGAGGAAGCGCCTCGCCTGGCTGCTGTTCATGATGCCGGATATCTGGCGGCGTCCGAGAACGCAACATATCTGTTGCACTACCTATCCGGCGAGGCGTCATGGACGGCCGCTGGGTAGCGATCCGGCAGGCCCTCCCCCACTACTCGGCCGCCATCGGCAGTCTCGCCCGGCGGGCGGCCTTCCACACGGCGGCGGGCGTCGCCGGCATGGCGATGTCCTCGTGGCCGAGGGCGTCCGTGATGGCGTTGATCACGGCGGGCGGCGCCGCGATGGCGCCCGCCTCTCCGCAGCCCTTCATGCCGAGCGGGTTCGACGGGCAGGCGGTCACCGTCATCCCGACCTCGAGATGCGGCAGGTCGCCGGCACGCGGCATGGCGTAATCCATGAAGGACGCCGTCACGAGCTGACCGCTCTCGTCGTAGCGGGCCCCCTCCAGCATCGCCTGGCCGACGCCTTGCGCGATGCCGCCATGGACTTGGCCTTCCACGATCATCGGGTTGATGACGTTGCCGAAATCGTCGACGGCGGTGAAGCGGGCGACGGTGGTCACGCCCGTCTCGGGGTCGATCTCCACCTCGCAGACATGGACGCCGGCCGGGAAGGTGAAGTTGGTCGGGTCCCAGAAAGCGCCCTCCTTCAGCCCGGGCTCGAGCTCGGAGCCGTTGAACTTGTGGGCGACGTAGGCCTGGAGCGCCATCTCGGCGAAGCCCAGCGCCTTGTCGGTCCCGGCCACCTGGAACTTGCCGTCCGTGAATTCGAGGTCGCTCTCTGACGCTTCCCGCACGTGCGCGGCGACCTTCTTGCCCTTGGCGACGATCTTCTCCAGCGCCTTGGAGATGGCCGACATGCCGACCGCGCCCGAGCGCGAGCCGTAGGTGCCCATGCCGAACTGAACCTTGTCCGTGTCGCCGTGGACGATCTTGACCGTGTCGATCGGCACGCCGAGCCGCTCGGAGACGAGCTGCGCGAAGGTCGTCTCGTGGCCCTGGCCGTGGCTGTGGGAGCCGGTGAGGACCTCGATGTTCCCCGTCGGGTTGACCCGCACCTCGGCCGATTCCCAGAGGCCCACCCCGGCGCCGAGCGAACCCACCGCCTGCGACGGCGCGATCCCGCACGCCTCGATATAGGCCGAGTAGCCGAGCCCGCGGAGCCGTCCCTTGGCCTGCGATTCGCGCTTGCGGTCCGGGAACCCGCCCTGGTCGGCGAGTTCGAGCGCCTTGCGCATGGCGGCATCGTAATCGCCCGCGTCGTAGTTCATGATGACGGGCGTCTGGTGCGGGAAGGTGGTGACGAAGTTCTTGCGCCGGAACGCCACCGGATCGAGCCCGAGTTCGCGCGCCGCGACCTCCATCAGGCGCTCGACCACGAAGGTCGCCTCAGGACGGCCGGCGCCCCGATAGGCGTCGACCGGGGCGGTGTTGGTGTAGACGGCGTCCACCTCGGCATGGATCGCCGGGATGGCGTACTGGCCCGACAGCAGCGTCGCGTAGAGGTATGTCGGGACAGAGGACGCGAAGGTCGAGAGATAGGCGCCGAGATTGGCCGTCGTGTGCACCCGCAACCCGAGGATGCGGTGATCGGCATCCGTCGCGAGCTCGGCCCGGGTGACGTGGTCGCGGCCATGCGCGTCGCACAGGAAGGCCTCGCTCCGGTCGGAGGTCCACTTGACCGGACGCTTCAGGCGCCGCGCCGCCCACAGGCAGACGACCTCCTCGGCGTAGACGAAGATCTTGGAGCCGAAGCCGCCCCCGACATCGGGCGCCACCACACGAAGCTTGTGCTCCGGCGCGATCCCGACGAAGGCCGACAGGATGAGCCGCGCGACGTGCGGGTTCTGGCTCGTCGTGTGGAGCGTGAACGAGTCCTCGCCGGGATCGAACTCGCCGATCGCGACGCGCGGCTCCATCGGATTCGGGACGAGGCGGTTGTTGGTGAGGTCGATCCGGGTCACGTGGGCCGCCCTGGCGAAGGCGGCCTCCGTTTCCGCCTTGTTGCCGATCTCCCACTCGTAGACGGTGTTGTTGGCAATGCCGGCATGCACCTCCGGCTGTCCGGGTTCCCGCGCCCGGGCCGTGTCGACCACGGCCGGCAGGACCTCGTAATCCACCGCGATCAGCTCGGCCGCGTCCTGCGCCTGCCTGAGCGTCGCGGCGATCACGACCGCCACGTGGTCGCCGACATACCGGACCGTGTCCTTGGCGAGCGCCGGGTGGGCGCCGGCCTTCATGGGCGAGCCGTCCTTGGAATGGATCATCCAGCCGCAGATCAGCCCGCCGACATCCTCCTCCGTGAGGTCGTCGGAGGTCGGGACGAACTTCCGGATGTCGCGGCCGGTATAGACCGCCTCGACGCCGGGCGCCGCCTTCGCGGCCGCGACATCGACCGACCTGATGCGGGCATGCGGGTGAGGCGAGCGCAGGAAGGAGGCGTGGAGCTGCCCGTCGCGGTTGATGTCGTCCGTGTAGCGGCCGCGGCCGGTGATGAAGCGCTTGTCCTCCAGGCGCGGCACGCGCGCGCCGATCCCGGTTCCGTTTGCCGCCATGTCATCGTCTCCGTCCCATCGGCCTCATCCTGAGGTGCCGGAGCGGAGCGGAGGCCTCGAAGGAGGGCTCCAGTCAGCTCGTGCGTGCTTCGAGGCTCGCCTGCGGCTCGCACCTCAGCATGAGGAAGGTTGCGCTACTACGTGTCTCTTGAGCCCTGCTCCACCTCTCGGCGGTCCGCCCTCGATGCGATGGACGCCGCCGGTCTCGTCACTCCGCGGCCTGCTTCATCGGCGCGGCCGCCATGTCGCGCGCGCCGGCCGCGATCGACTTCACGATGTTGTGGTAGCCGGTGCAGCGGCAGAGATTTCCTTCCAGCTCCTCCCGGATCGTCTTGTCGGCGAGCTCGTTGCCGAGCCGCTGGACCATGTCCACGGCCGTCATGATCATGCCGGGCGTGCAGAACCCGCATTGAAGCCCGTGATGCTCCCGGAAGGCGGCCTGCATCGGGTGCAGCTCCGAGCCGTTCGCCAGCCCCTCGATGGTCAGGACGTGCGCGCCCTCGCATTGCAGCGCCAGCACCGTGCAGGATTTGACGGCCTCGCCGTCGAGATGGACGACGCAGGCGCCGCACTGGCTCGTGTCGCAGCCGACATGGGTGCCGGTGAGCCGCAGGGTCTCGCGGAGGTATTGGACCAGGAGGGTCCGGGGATCGATCTCGCCGGACACGGCCTTGCCGTTCACGGTCATGGACACTTGCGCCACGGGGAACCTCCCTGGAGGATCGGCGCCCGGATCGCTGAGGCGCTCTTTCGAACTGTTCCGGTCCGACATTGCGGCCCCGGGATCGGTCCGGTCAAGCCGCTTGCCCAGCCGGAAAGGGCGCACCATCTTGGGCTTTCGACCAAAGATGCCGCTCCGGTGACCCATGAGCCTGCTCGACATGTTCCGCCGCGAGGACCCTCCAGCGACAGACCGGTCCGCACTCCCCGACCGCTCCCCGTCCGGCTTCGACCTGACCGCCCCGACGGGGGAGGAGCGGGCCGAGCTCGAGGCGGACCTCTCGGCGGAGGAGAAGCGCGTGCTGCTCCACCACGGGACGGAAGCGCCGTTCTGCGGCGGGCTCCTGAACAACAAGCAGGACGGCGTTTATTGCTGCCGCGAATGCGGCCTGCCGCTGTTCAAGGCGGAGACGAAGTTCGAGAGCGGCACCGGCTGGCCGAGCTTCTTCGCACCCTTCGACGACTCGCACGTGCTCGCGATCAAGGACACGAGCTACGGCATGGTCCGGATCGAGACGCGCTGCTCGCGCTGCGACAGCCACCAGGGGCATGTCTTCCCGGACGGGCCGGCCCCGACGAGGCTGCGCTACTGCATCAATTCCGTGTCCCTGGAATTCGTACCCGATGGCGAGCCGCTCCGCGATCCGCTCGGGCGGGGCGACCGCATCGGCTGACGGATCTCCGCCGGGGCGTCGCTCAGCCCTCGCGCGTCCAGGCGATCTCGCCGAAATCCTCCCGGAAGGCGAAGCGCTTCAGGTGCTCGACCACCACGCTCTCCATCCGGTCGAGGAGGGCGGGATCGGCGACCTCCAGCCGCATCGTCAGCCCGTCCGGGTCGGCGCTGAACAGGCAGGCGCGGTCTGGGCCGAACGGGACGCGGCCTTCCCCGTCCGCATAGGTCGTGTGCGGGAAACGGTGAGTCCAGTGCTTGCAGAGCTGGACGAGGTAGCGGCTCCCGTTCGCCGTCGGCACGCGGGCCGTCGACGCGGCGCTCACGGCGCCACCTGCGCCACCGCCTTGCCCTTCGACCGCGCGGCCGCGACCTCGCCCGCTCGCGGCTCGGGCGGCAAACCCGCCATGGCTCTCACCTTCACGCGCTCCGCCTTCGAGATCGTGCGCGACAGGTCGATCGGCATCAGCGACATCCTGCCCTCCCCCGTTCCGCCCTCGACGACCATCACGCGATCCTTGAGAACGACGATGTCGCCCCGCCGGAGCGTCGGATCGTGGAGGAACCAGTCCGGATGCCGGACGGGATCGATCGCCGTGTTGACCGGCTTCGGAGCGATCGCCTCCGTCCGCGCGGGTCTGTGCCCCCCGTGCCGGCCCCGCACGGTGACGTCCAGCGGCTCCGTCTCCTCCGACAGGCCGTAGGGCCGCGCATGGCCGTAATAGCGCGGCGCGAGCGGCGGGGGATCGGCGCCGAAGATGGTCGTGATCGCGTCGAACAGGCCCGCGGCCGGCGCGCTCGCCGGCATCGCGAGAGTTCCGACGGTGCCGGCCGCCATCGCCAAGATCAGCCTCGCACGCGCCATCCTACGCCGTCCGCCACCATCACGTCCGGCGTTTACCTCTTCTAAACCATGCCGTTCCGCAAGCGGTTCGCCGCGCGCTGCTTAATGGGCGTCCTCTCACGCGATGCGCCAGGATGATCACGCCGCAAGGCCTCACCCTCGTCCGCACCGTACGCGGCTATTCCGCCGCCTCGCGGAGCGGCTCCCCGAGCCAGGCCGAAAGGTCGTGGCGCGCCCGGTCGGTGACGGCGCGCTTTTTCGCCAGCGCCTTGTCGGGGCCGCGCAGCCGTTTCCCATGGGGCGATTTCGGCGTCCGTTCCAGGGGCGGGAAGAGGCCGAAATTGACGTTCATCGGCTGGAAGGAGCGCGGGCGGGCCTCGTCCGTCGCCGCATCCTCGGCGATGTGGCCGCCCGTGATGTGTCCGATCAGCGCGTCGAGGGCGGTGGTCCGCGGCAGCGTCCTGATCGGGGCTCCGGCGCGCTCGGCCGCCGCGAAGCGGCCGGCCATCAGGCCGATCGCGGCGCTCTCCACGTAGCCTTCGCAGCCGGTGATCTGGCCGGCGAAGCGCAGATGCGGCACCGCCTTGAGCCGGAGCGTGCCGTCCAGGAGCTTCGGCGAGTTGATGTAGGTGTTGCGGTGGAGGCCTCCGAGGCGGGCGAAGTCCGCCCGCTCCAGCCCCGGGATGGTGCGGAAGACCCGCACCTGCTCGGCGTGTTTCAGCTTCGTCTGGAAGCCGACGAGGTTGAACAGCGTACCGAGCGCGTTGTCCTGGCGAAGCTGCACCACGGCATAGGGCTTCTCGCCCGGCCGGTGCGGGTTCGTCAGGCCGACCGGCTTCATCGGCCCGTAGCGAAGCGTCTCCGGCCCGCGCTCGGCCATGACCTCGACCGGCAGGCAGCCGTCGAAATAGGGCGTCGAGGCCTCCCATTCCTTGAAGGAGGTCTTCTCGCCGGCGACGAGGGCCGCGACGAACGCCTCGTATCGTTCGCGGTCGAGCGGGCAATTCAGGTAATCCGCGCCCGTTCCGCCCGGCCCGGCCTTGTCGTAGCGGGACTGGAACCACGCCGTCCCCATGTCGACGCTGTCGCGGTAGACGATGGGCGCGATGGCGTCGAAGAAGGCGAGAGCGCCCTCTCCGGTCGCCGCCCGGATCGCCTCCGCGAGAGCCGGCGAGGTGAGCGGCCCGGTCGCGACGATCGTCGGACCCCAATCGGCGGGGGGCAGGCCCGGAACCTCTTCCCTCACGACCGTGACCCGCGGATGCCGGTCCAGCGCGGCCGTGACGGCGGCCGAGAAACCGTCGCGGTCGACCGCGAGGGCGCTGCCCGCCGGCACCTGGTGGCGGTCCCCCTCGCGCATGATCAGCGAGCCGAGACGACGCATCTCTTGATGGAGGAGGCCGACGGCATTGCCGTCGGCATCGTCGGACCGGAAGGAATTGGAGCAGACGAGCTCTGCCAAGGCCTCCGTCCGGTGCGCGTCCGTCCCCCGCACGGGGCGCATCTCGTGCACGACGACATGCGAGCCGGCCTCTGCCGCCTGCCACGCGGCCTCGCAACCGGCGAGGCCACCGCCTATGACGTGGATCGCACTCTCGGCCATGCGTCCGGGTTAGCGGCCGGCCCTCCCGGACGCAAGCTTCGCCCAGGACGCGGCGGCGCCAGCGAGAAGCGGATGCCCGTCGTCAGGTCGGACGCGGCGAGACTACGCGGCGAGCCCGTCGCGGGCCACGCTCTCGATCTGATAGCGGCTCACACCGATATCCTCCAGTTCGCGGTCGGAGAGCCTGGCGAGCTCTCGCATCGTCTCACGATACTTGATGTAGTTGCGGATCTTGGAGAGGAGGAACGACGTGAACATCTCTGACTCGAAGCTGACCGCCGAGCACCATTGCCCGACGTGTTGCAATGCATATAAATCAGGCTGCCTGCTCGTTGCAGTGCCGTTCGATTGATGCAGTTATGCTCTGGGCGCATGGGAGAAGCTGTTTAAGAGAAGTTAATGGCTGCGACATGCGATTCGAGGAGCGCCACTCTCCCTTCAGGAATGTCCCTGCCTGTCCCGTGATGAAGTCCTAGGCGGATGCGAGGAGAGCGGTCGTGAGCGGAACGGACGGTGAAGCTGATCTTCGGGCCTTGCTGTCCCGCATCGCCGATGCGCTCGACCGTCTGGCTCCGGTCCGCGCCGTTCCGGTCGATCTGGCGTCGGCGGATGCCTTCGTGTGGTCGCCCGCTCTCGGCGCCTTGCAGGCGGTGGGCCGGGTGAACCGCGTCGGGCTGGAGCTGTTGCGCGGCATCGACCGCTCCCGCGACACCCTGGTGGAGAACACCCGCCGCTTCGCGGCCGGCCTCCCGGCCAACAACGCGCTTCTCTGGGGTGCCCGCGGCATGGGCAAGTCCTCGCTCGTGAAGGCGGCCCACGCGGCCGTCAACGAACGCCGCCCGGCCGGCGAGGCGCCGGTCAAGCTCGTCGAGATCCACCGGGAGGACGTCGCCAGCCTGCCGGACCTGATGGCCCTGATCCGGGCCGATCCCCACCGCTTCGTCATCTTCTGCGACGACCTGTCGTTCGACGGCGACGATTCCTCCTACAAGTCGCTGAAGGCGGTGCTTGAGGGGGGCATCGAGGGGCGTCCGGACAACGTCGTGTTCTACGCGACCTCCAACCGCCGTCACCTCCTGCCGCGCGACATGATGGAGAACGAGCGCTCGACGGCCATCAACCCGGGCGAGGCTGTCGAGGAGAAGGTGTCGCTCTCCGACCGGTTCGGCCTGTGGCTCGGCTTCCACAAATGCAGCCAGGACGAGTTCCTGGACATGGTGTTCGGCTATGCCGACGCGCTGGGCCTCCGGCACGACCGGGAGGCGATCAGGGCCGAGGCGCTGGAATGGTCGACGACGCGCGGGTCGCGCTCCGGCCGCACGGCCTGGCAGTACATCCAGGACCTGGCCGGACGGCTCGGCCGTCCGCTCGCCCAGAACTAGGGAAAGGGCAGCGCCGCCCCGCCGAGCGGCACCGGGTCCGGGCCGTAGCGGTTCGGCCCCGGCGCGCCAGGCAGGAAGCCGTTCTCGACGATCATCCAGATCCAGCCCACCACCGGGACGAGGCAGATCAGCACCCACCATCCCGACTTGTCGCGGTCGTGCCAGCGCTTAGCCGCCACGGCGAAGCTCGCGTAGAAGAGGACGAGGCCTGCGACCAGCGACGCGAGCGAGGCGCGCGACCCGAAGAGTGCGAGGTCGACCATCTCCGCCGCGATCTGGACCGCGACGGAGACCGCGAACGCGAACCAGTAGCCGCGCCGCGAGAGGCGGCCGTCGAACGAGAACAGGACCTGCGCGAGCGTCATGACGGGGCGACCGGCGCCGGCCGGCCCGATCAGCGTGCCGACCGCGG
>CALMTJ010000197.1:0-469 GCA_937872715.1 uncultured Methylobacteriaceae bacterium | reverse complement strand
CCCTTGCGGATCTCGAAGTGGATCTGCGGGGAGGTCACGTTGCCGGATTGGCCGGATTTCGCGATCGTCTGGCCGCGGGTCACCCTCTGACCGCGCTTCACGTCGATGTCGCCGTTATGCGCGTAGGCCGAGACGTAGCCGTTGTCGTGACGGATGAGCACGAGGTTGCCGTAGCCCTTCACCTCGGACCCGGCATAGGCGACCGTGCCGGATTCGGCGGCCTTAACCGGGGTGCCGTCCGGGACCGCGATGTTGATGCCCTCGTTCGAGCTCGAACCGCCGAAGCCGGTGATGACCCGCCCGCGCGCCGGCCAGCGGAACTCGGCCGCCGGCGCCGCGGGAGCCGCCGGGAGGGCTCCGGTCGCCTCGACCTCGCGGCGAGGCTCGGCCTTGGCCGGCTCGCTCGCCGCGACCCTCGCGGGCGCGGGCGTCTTCGGAGCGACGGCCGCAGGCTCGGCCTTCGCGACCT
>CALMTJ010000196.1 GCA_937872715.1 uncultured Methylobacteriaceae bacterium | reverse complement strand
GGCGCATCCTGCCCGGCCGGGACACGCTGCTCGCGGCCGCGGGCTTCCCGGCCGTGTTCGTGTGCCTCGCCCACGGCCACAACGCCTTCCTGACCGCCGCCCTGTTCGGCGGCGGGCTCCTGCTCCTCGACCGCCGGCCGTTCCTGGCCGGATGCCTCCTCGGCTGCCTGTCCTACAAGCCGCAATTCGGCCGGATCGGGCCGCTGGCGCGGCTCGCCGGCGGATATGGGCGGGCGCTCGCCGGAGGCGCCACCGCCGTCGCGGTCCTCGGGGCCGCGACGCTGGCCGCCTTCGGGCCGGGCATCTGGTCCGCCTTCGCGGCGTCGCTGGAACCGACCCGCGTGGTCGTGATCGAGAACGGCGGCACGGGCTGGTACAAGATGCAGAGCGCCTTCTCCTACGTCCGGATGCTCGGCGGCTCCGTCCCGCAGGCCTACGCGGTGCAGGGCGCGGTGACGGCGGCCGTGCTCGCCGCGACGGCGTGGCTATGGCAGAGCCGGGAGGCCTTCGAGCTCCGGGCCGCGGCGCTGACAGTCGGCGCCATGCTGGCGACCCCCTACATGCTCGATTACGACATGGTGCTGCTCGGCCCGGCTCTCTGCTTCCTCGTCCGGGACGGGCTGGCGCACGGGTTCCGGCGCTGGGAGAAGACGGCGCTCGCCTTCGCCTGGATCGTGCCGGTCGCGACCCGGCAGCTCGCCTTCTTCGGCCACGTGCCGGGCGGGCTCCTGGCGATGTCGATCCTGTTCGTGCTGACGCTTGGCCGGGCGGGAGAACGGGCCGGTGAGGTGCGGAGCGCGGTGACGGCTGCGTGACGGCTCAGCCGAGGGGACCACGGAACACGAACCACGCGCCGAGGGCCATCAGGGCGAATCCGACCGCGTGGTTCACGGTCAGGCTCTGACCCAGATACGTCACCGAGAACCCCGCGAACACGACGAGCGTGATCACCTCCTGGATCGTCTTCAGCTCGGCCGGCGAGTAGGCAGCGGACCCGATCCGGTTCGCCGGAACGGCGAGGCAATATTCGAAGAAGGCGATCAGCCAACTCGCCCCGATCACGGCCCAGAGCGGCGCGCCCTTGAACCTGAGATGGCCGTACCATGCGAAGGTCATGAAGACGTTCGAGAGCGACAGGAGCACGATCGGCAGGATCGCCGGCGGAAACACGTTCACCCGGTCACCCGTAGCGGAGCTTGGTGGCGACGATCACGGCCACCAGCGCGAAGCTGATCAGGTTCGCGCCGATCAGCGGCCAGCTGACGATCAGGAACCCGTAGACGAGCCACAGCGCCAGCCCGGCCGCGAAGGCGAGCTGGGCCGGGAGCGAGATGGCGCGCGTGTCCCGGAGCCGGATCGTCCGGACCGCCTGCGGCACCCAGCAGAAGGTCGTGAGCAGCGCGGCCGCGCCGCCCGTGAGCTCGACCGCGAACCTGTTCATGCCGCCGAATCGCCTCTTCAGCCGAAAGGGCTCTCTGCGCCGCCCGGGATCGAACCACCAGGGCCGTCAGGTGTTCTGTCCCGCTGGATAGGGAGCGGGCCGATGGACATCGCGCTGGACAAGGTATGTGAGCTGATCCTCCGGGCGCGGGAGGTCGACATGAAGGACGGCCCGACCGATCCCGATTCCGGCTCGAACCCGATCGACGACGGCTCGACGGACGTGCTGACCACGGATGGCGGCGACTCGACCGAGGAGCAGATCCGCGAGTTCATCGCCGGGCTGAACGACGACGAGCGGCACGACCTCGTCGCCATCACGTGGATCGGCCGCGGCGATTTCGACGCGGCCGATTGGGGCGAGGCCCTGCGGACCGCGCGCGAGCGAGAGCAGGGCCCGACGGCCGATTACCTCCTCGGCATCCCGAATGTCGGCGACCTCCTGGACGAAGGTCTCGCGGCGCTCGGCCGAAGCTGCGTCTGAGCGGAGCGTCGTCGCGAGGAGGCGCATCGGACGAAGCGAACGTGACGGTCCGCGCGCCGGCCCTGGGTCGCTTCGCGATGACGTCAGCCTCCCGGGAGCGCAAGCCAACGTTGCGCCTGGACATGCTGGGGCTGGCCTCCGTCTTGCCGTAGGTAGACGCGGATGGCCCTGCGTTCGCTCCTCGCCCGCCCCCTCCTGCCCGGCCGCACGGCCGCGAGCGTGCCGCTGCTCGTCGCGGTCACCATGACCGGCACGGTCGCCATGCACGTCTTCGTGCCGGCGCTTCCGGCCGCCGCCGCCGACCTCCACGCGACGCCCTTCGCAGCCCAGCTCACCATCACCCTGTTCCTGTGCGGGCTCGCGGGCGGGCAGCTCGTCTACGGGCCGCTCTCCGACCGCTTCGGGCGCCGGCCGGTCATCGTCGCGAGCTTCGCCCTCTACCTCGTCGGCGCGCTGCTGGCCGTGCCGGCGCGGACGATCGGGTTCCTGATCTTCGCCCGGCTGCTGCAATCGCTCGGCGGCTGCGGCTCGCTGGTGATCGGCCGCGCCATGGTGCGGGACGTCTCGACCGGAACGGATGCCGCGAGGCAGCTCGCGGCGCTCACCATGGCGATGAGCATGACGCCCGCGCTCGCGCCCGCCATCGGCGGGTTCATCAACGGCGCCTTCGGCTGGAGGGCGATCTTCGTCGGCCTGGCGCTCGCCATCGCGATCCTGCTCGGCCTCGTGCTCCTCACGCTGCCGGAGACGAACGCCCACCCGGTGCGGCTCCCCGGGATCAGGCCGATCCTGGCCGGCTACGGCCGGCTCCTGCGCTCGGCGAAGTTCCGCCACTACACGGTCGCGGCCTCCTGCGGCGGGACGAGCATCTACGCCTTCCTGGCGGTGGCGCCGTTCCTGCTCGTGGACGTCCTGCACCGGACCTCGGAGGAGGTCGGGCTCTACTGCCTCCTCGTGACGCTCGGGATGCTGGTCGGTTCGGCGATCGCCCGCCAGGTCGCCGGCCGGCTCGAGATCCGGCACGCCGCCCGGCGCGGGAACCTCGTCTGCGGGCTCTCCGCCCTGACGCTGCTCGCGGTCGACCTGTCGGGCTCGCTCACCGTCGCGGCGCTCGTGGCGCCGCTCTTCGTCTACGCGATCGGCGTCGGGGTCATGGGGCCGAACGCGGTGGCGGGGCTGATGAACGTCGATCCGGAGGCGGGCGGCGCGGCGTCCAGCCTCTACGGCTTCACCTCCATGGCCTTCGGGGCCGGATTCACCCTCCTGGTCTCGCTCTGGCACGCCGGCAGCGCCCTGCCGGTGGCGATCATCCTGATCGGGGCGTCGCTGGTCGCCGGCGTCACGCTCCAGCGCGTCTGAACCCCGGCCCGCCCCGGCCTCTATCGCAGGCCCTCGCGGCCTCAATCGTAGCAGGTCGCCTCCGCGACGCTGGTCGGCCGGGCGTTGGCGCCCGTGCCCGTCCGGTTCACGGACACGGCGACGCCGTTGCCGTACCCGACCGACCGGCAGGCATTGGCCGCGCAGGGCCCCTCGCCCTCGTTGCCGCAGGCGAACGGCCCGAACCGCAGGGTGGCGGCCGGGCGCTTCTGCCCGGCTCCGCCCACCAGCCGGTCGAGCCCGGACCTGATCGCGACGATGTCCGTCCTGACCCCTTCCAGGGCCGGCGGGACGCCCCGGGTCGCGGCCTCCAGGCGCTCCAACCGGTTGGAGAAGCCCTCCAGCGCAACGCGACCGTCATGGAGGGCGGCCGTGTTGGCGCGGGCCGCCTCGAGGATGCTTCGCAGCAGGACCGATTGGTCGCTCTCCGGCCCGCCCGCCGGCGCGGGCTGCTGCCCGAGCGCCGGGGATGCCAGGAGGCCGAAGAGGAGCGTGAGACGGGGAAGCGCGTGTCGCATCTGTGACCTCGATCGGGTGGCCGGCGGAAACCAAAGCACAAGGAGCCAGCCCTCACCAGCGGGTCGTTCACCGGGCCTTAAAAGGGCGCATTCTAACGTCCGTCTTCCGAGGTTGCCCGCCCGCGGGCTTGTCGGGGAGTGCGATGCGTAGCGGGGCCGGTCCCGGCAAGGGGCGGCGCGAGCCGACCTTCGATCGAGCGGCCGATACGTCAGCCCTCAACCTGAGGCTGTCGCGGACGGACCGCGCCGGGGGAACCATGGCGAGGTCGACGGATGGCAGCCGGCGCTCCGGCGAACGCGCGCCCCGGCGGCCGCGCCGCTTCCTCTCGGTCGGCCGGCTCGTATCCTGGAGCCTCGTTCTCTGCCTCTGGGGCGCGATCGCGCTGGCCGGGATCGTCGCCTACCATGCCACCCAGCTCCCGCCGATCGACCAGCTCGCCGTGCCGAAACGGCCGCCTAACATCGCCATCCTGGCGGCGGACGGGACGCTGCTCGCCAATCGCGGCGAGACCGGCGGCCGCTCCGTCTCCGTGAAGGAGCTTCCGGCCTACCTGCCGCGCGCCTTCGTGGCGATCGAGGACCGGCGCTTCTTCTCCCATTTCGGCGTCGATCCGGTCGGCATCGCCCGGGCGGTCGTCCGCAACGTGACCCGCCGCGGGGTGGCGCAGGGCGGCTCGACCCTGACCCAGCAGCTCGCCAAGAACCTGTTCCTGACCCAGGAGCGCACCGCCTCCCGCAAGATCCAGGAGGCCATCCTCGCCCTCTGGCTGGAGCACCGCTACTCCAAGGACCAGATCCTCGAACTGTACCTCAACCGGGTGTATTTCGGCGCCGGCGCCTACGGGGTCGAGGCGGCCGCCCAGCGCTATTACGGCAAGCCCGCCCGGGACGTGACGGTGGCGGAGGCCGCGACCCTCGCGGGTCTCGTCCAGGCGCCGTCCCGCCTCGCCCCGAACCGCAATCCCGAGGCGGCGCACGCCCGGGCCGAGCTCGTGCTCTCCGCCATGTCGGAGGAGGGCTATATCAGCCGCGACCAGCTCAAGACCGCGCTCGCCGAGCCCGCCAGGCCGACCCGCCGGGCCGGGGCGGGTTCGGCCAATTACGCGGCCGATCTCGTGATGGACGTGCTGGACGATTTCGTCGGCGTGATCGACGGCGACATCGCGGTCACGACCACCATCGATCCCAGGCTCCAGGCCGCGGCCGAGCGGGCCGTGGTCGACGAGCTCGCCGGGAAGGGCGCGAAGTTCGGCGTGGAGCAGGGCGCGCTCGTGGCCATGCGGCCGGACGGAGCCGTGAAGGCGCTGGTCGGCGGCCGCAACTACGCGGAAAGCCAGTTCAATCGGGCCGCGACCGCGAAGCGCCAGCCGGGCTCCGCCTTCAAGCCCTTCGTCTACCTGGCCGCGCTGGAAAGCGGGCTCACCCCGGACACCGTGCGGGAGGACGGGCCGATCTCCGTCAAGGGCTGGAACCCCGAGAATTACTCCCGCGATTATCGCGGGCCTGTGACGCTCCGGGACGCGCTGGCCCTCTCCCTGAACACGGTCGCGGTCCGGGTCGGGCTCGAGGTCGGGCCGAGGAAGGTCGTGGGCGTGGCGCGCCGGCTCGGCATCTCCTCGCCGCTCCAGCCGAACGCCTCCATCGCGCTCGGCACCTCCGAAGTGTCCCCGATCGAGCTCGTGGGCGCCTTCGCGGCCTTTGCCAACGGCGGCACGGGCGTCGCGCCGTTCCTGATCGCGGAGGTGCGTGGCCCGGCCGGCAATAGCATCTACCGTCGCCGGGAGAGCGGGCTCGGGCGCGTGATCGATCCGGCCATCGCCGGGATGATGAACGGCATGATGCGGGAGACGCTGCTCACCGGCACGGCCCGGAAGGCCGAGATCCCGGGCTGGGAGGCCGCGGGGAAGACGGGCACGAGCCAGGATTTCCGGGACGCCTGGTTCGTCGGCTATACCGGGTCGCTCGTCGCGGGCGTGTGGCTCGGCAACGACGACGGCACCCCGACCAGGAAGGTGTCGGGCGGCAACCTGCCGGTCGAGGTGTGGAGCCGCTTCATGAAGACGGCGCTGGCCGGAACGGAGCCCGGGC
>CALMTJ010000195.1 GCA_937872715.1 uncultured Methylobacteriaceae bacterium | reverse complement strand
CTCTACGCCGCCACCTCCGAGATGCACGACGCGGCCGCCTTCTCGGCCGTGCCCGAAGCCGGGAGGCTCTCGGCCCGCGGAATCGAGGTCGGGCATATCTTCTATTTCGGCACCAAGTATTCGGAGCCGATGGGGGCGAGGGTCACGGGGCCGGACGGGGTGGATCACGACGTCCATATGGGCTCCTACGGGATCGGCCCGAGCCGGCTCGCGGCCGCCATCATCGAGGCGAGCCACGACGAGGCCGGCATCATCTGGCCGGACGCGGTCGCCCCGTTCGATGTGGCCCTGCTGAATCTGCGCGTCGGCGACGCCGCCACGGACGGGGCCTGCGCGGAGCTCCGGGCGGCGTTCCGGGCCGCGGGCCGCGAGGTGCTCTACGACGACCGCGACGACCGGCCGGGCGCCAAGTTCGCGACCGCCGACCTGATCGGCCTCCCCTGGCAGGTGATCGCCGGACCGAAGAGCCTGGCGGACGGCAAGGTCGAGGTGAAGCGCCGCGCCACGGGCGAGCGCGAGATGATGTCGCCCGCGGACGCGGTGCGGCGCATCGCCGGCTGAGGCAGGACGGGTGGACATCAGGACCGCGGTCCTCGCGGGCTGGCGACGGATCCGGGCCGGCACGGGGCAGGTCCGGAACGTCGCCCTCCGCCGCGGGATGCGGATGCCGTTCGCCGCCTTCGAGTGGCTGATCGCCGCCCGCTACATCCGGACGCGGCTGATCGCGCTCCTGTCCTTCCTCGGCATCATGCTGGGCGTCGCGACGCTGATCATCGTCCTGTCCGTGATGAACGGGTTCCGGCACGAATTGCTGGACAAGCTCGTCGGCATCAACGGCCACATCTTCGTCGCCGCGATCGACAGCCCGCTCACCGATTATGACGAGGTCTCCGACCGGCTCTCCAGGGTCTACGGGGTCCGCCGCGCCGTGCCCTTCCTGGAGGGGCAGGCCTTCGCCTCCTCGCCCTATGGCGGCTCGGGCGTGCTCGTGCGCGGGGTGCGCGGCGCCGACATGCCGAAGATCACCTCCGTCGCCGACAACCTGCGGCAAGGCACCCTGGCCGGATTCGACGCGTCCGGCGGCGTCGCGATCGGGCGAAGGCTCGCCGAGGCGCTGGGCCTCCAGGTCGGCGACACGATCTCGCTCCTCACGCCGCGCGGCGCCTCGACGCCGTTCGGCACGACGCCGCGGACCAAGTCCGTCCCGGTGGTCGCGATCTTCGAGATCGGGATGTCCGAGTTCGACGCGACCTTCGTCTTCATGCCGCTCGCCGACGCCCAGGGCTTCTTCAACAAGGACGGCGACGTCACGCTGATCGAGATCTTCCTCGACGATGCCGACCGCGTGGACGAGGCGCGCCCCGCCCTCGAGATGGCGGCCGAGCGGCCGGTGCTCCTGACAGATTGGCGCCAGCGCAACCGGACCTTCTTCTCCGCGCTGGAGGTCGAGCGCAACGTCATGTTCCTGATCCTCACGCTGATCGTGCTCGTCGCCTCGCTCAACATCATCGCCGGGCTCGTCATGCTGGTGAAGGACAAGTCGAGCGACATCGCCATCCTGCGCACCATGGGCGCGACCCGGATGGCGGTGATGCGCATCTTCGTCGTCACGGGCGCGTCCATCGGCATCGTCGGCACATTCGGAGGCTTCCTCCTCGGGCTTGCGGTGACGCTGAACATCGAGACGATCCGGCAATGGCTGTCGCGCCTCACCAGCACGAACATCTTCCCGGCCGAGCTCTATTTCCTGTCGAAGCTGCCGGCCGAGATCGATCCGACGGAGGTCGCGACCGTGGTTGGCCTCGCCATGGGCCTGTCGCTCGTGGCGACGCTCTACCCGTCCTGGCGGGCGGCCCGCCTCGACCCGGTCGAGGCCCTCCGGTACGGCTGAGGGATGGCGGGCGGGGAAGATTCGGCGCTGGGCGGGCCGGCGCTGCACCTGGCGCGGGTGGAGCGCCGCTATGCCCAGGGCGAGGGAGTGCTCGCCATCCTGCGGGGTGCGGAGCTCGTCCTCCATCCGGGCGAGATGGTGGCGCTCGTGGCGCCGTCCGGCGCCGGCAAATCTACCCTTCTCCACATCGCGGGCCTCCTCGAGAAGCCGGACGGGGGAGACGTGATCCTCGCCGGGCGCTCGACCCGGGCGATGGCGGACGCGGAACGGACCCGCGCGAGGCGCGAGGAGATCGGCTTCGTCTACCAGTTCCACCATCTCCTGCCCGAGTTCACGGCGCTCGAGAACGTCGCGATGCCGCAGATGATCCGCGGTCTCGCCCGCAAGGAGGCCCCCCTGCGCGCCGCGGAGCTCCTCACGTTTCTCGGGCTCGGGCAGCGCCTTCCGGTCGAGCTTGCCGTTCGGCGTCAGCGGCAACTCGCCGAGCACGACGAAAGCCGACGGAACCATGTACTCCGGCAACCGCCCGCGCAGGTGCGCGCGCAACTCGCCAGCGACGATTCCGTCGCCGCCGGCCGCCACGACGTAGGCGACCAGCCGCTTATCACCGCCCGCCTCCTCGCGCGCCAGCACGACGGCCTCCCTCACTGACTCGTGCTTCGCCAGCGCCGACTCGATCTCGCCCAACTCGATGCGGAAGCCGCGAATCTTCACTTGATGATCCGAGCGTCCGAGGTATTCAATCTCGCCGTCGTTCAGATACCTTGCGAGGTCGCCGGTCTGGTAGAGCCGCGCGCCCGCGCGCACGCCGAACGGGTCGGGGATGAAGCGCTCGCCGGTCAACTCCTCCTGCTTGACGTAGCCCCTGGCGAGGCCGACCCCGCCGATGTAGAGTTCGCCGCTGACGCCCTCGGGCGCGGGTCGCCGGTGCGCGTCCAGGACGTAGAGGCGGGTGTTGGCGAGCGGCCTCCCGATGGGGGCGGCCGCCTTATCCGCTAACTGCTCCAGGCCTCCTGCGTCCGACAGCGTCCAGGTGGTGCAGCCGACGACGGCCTCGGTCGGGCCGTACTCGTTGACGAAGGCGGCGTGGGGCAGCAGTTCGCGCTTCCACTTCGTCAGCAGCGCGGCTCCCAGTTGCTCGCCGCCGACGACGATGATGTGGCCGGCCGTCCCGACCTGCGCCGGTCGCACGACGTACTGCAACGCCTCCAAGTGCGCGGGCGTCAGCTTGAAGAGCAGCGCCGGCTCGGAGCCGAAGAGCCTCTGTGCCAGGAGGGACATCGTCTGCTCGTCGTCGGGCAGCAACTCGACGTGCCTGCCGGCCACGAGCGGGGCGAGCAGCGTCGTCAGCGTGGCGTCGAAGCCGAGCGGCGAGCTGACGACCGAGCCCTCGACGCCTTCGGTGAGGTAAGCCGAGGCGGCATGGCAGAGGTAGTTGGTCAGGCCGCGGTGCTCGACCATCACGCCCTTGGGCTGCCCCGTCGAGCCCGACGTGTAGAGGACGTAGGCGAGGGTGTCGGGCGTCGCTACGATCTCAGACTCAGAGGAGACAGAGGAGGAGGCGAACTCCTCCAGCCAGGCGGGGTCAGCGGAAGCGCCGTCCAGGACCCCGACATCCAGCGGTGGACCACCATCCCGTCCCCGTATCT
>CALMTJ010000194.1:8378-11395 GCA_937872715.1 uncultured Methylobacteriaceae bacterium | reverse complement strand
GCCCCTCCCCGCGAGGGGGAGGGGAGAAGCGGCGGGGTCTCGTCTGGATCGGGAATTGGGGGGACGACGAGCGCAGCGCGGAGCTCGAAAGCTTCCTGTTCCGGCCGGCCGAGCGGCTCGAGATGACGCTCGACGTGTACGGCGTCCGCTACCCGGAGGCCGCGCTGGCGACGCTCGCCCGCCACGGCGCCCGCTACCGCGGCTGGCTCCCGAACGCGGCGGCGCCCGGCATCTTCGCCCGGCACCTCGCGACGGGGCACGTGCCGCGCCGGCTCTATGTCGACCGGCTTCCGGGCATCCCGACGATCCGTGTGTTCGAGGCGCTGGCCTGCGGCATCCCGCTCGTCTCCGCGCCCTGGCGGGACGAGGAGGGACTGTTCCGGGTCGGCGCCGACTTCCTCATGGCGGACGATCCGGACGGCATGGAGCATCACCTCGCGGCAATCAGGGACGACCCCGACCTGCGCGCGTCCCTCGTCCGGCACGGGCTGGAGACGGTGCGGGCGCGCCATACCTGCGGGCACCGGGCGGCCGAGCTCCTCGACATCGTCCGGCGGCTCGACGCCCGCCCGGCCCTGGACCGCGTCGCATGAACATCGCCTTCTACGGATCGAGCCTCCTCTCCTCCTACTGGAATGGGGCCGCGACCTATTATCGGGGGCTCCTGTCGGACCTCGCGCGGCGCGGCCACCGCATCACCTTCTACGAGCCTGACGCCTTCGACCGGCAGAGCCACCGCGACATCGACCCGCCGGATTGGTGCGCGGTCGAGGTCTATCCCGCCACGGACGAGGGTGTTCGGCGCGTGATCGCGGAGGCCGGAGCCGCGGATGTCGTGGTGAAGGCGAGCGGCGTCGGGGTCTATGACGACGTCCTCCTGGAGGGCGTGACGGCCGCCGCCCGGCCTGGCGCCATCCGGATGTTCTGCGACGTCGACGCGCCCGCCACCCTGGCCGAGCTCCGTCGTGAGAGCGGGCACCCGATGCACCGGACCCTCCCGGCGCTGGACCTCGTCATCACCTATGGCGGCGGGCCGCCGGTGGTCGAGGCGTACCGGGGCTTCGGCGCTCCCCTCTGCGTGCCGATCTACAACGCGCTCGACCCGGCCACCCACCACCCGGTGCCGCCGGAGGAGCGGTTCTCGGCCGACCTCTCCTTCCTGGGCAACCGCCTGCCGGACCGGGAGGCGCGCGTCGAGGAGTTCTTCCTGCGGGCAGCCGCGGCTCTGCCCGAACGCGCCTTCCTGATCGGCGGCAGCGGCTGGGACACGAAGACGATGCCCGAGAACGTGCGCCACCTCGGCCATGTCGGCACGCGCGACCACAACGCCTTCAACACCTCCCCGCTCGCTGTCCTGAACATCGCCCGCGATTCGATGGCGTCCGTCGGCTTCTCGCCCGCGACGCGCGTCTTCGAGGCCGCCGGCGCCGGCGCGTGCCTGCTCACGGATGCATGGGTCGGGCTCGACATGTTCCTGACGGAGGGCGAGGAGGTGCTCGTCGCCCGCGACGGCCAGGAGGTGGCCGAGATCGTCCGGGGACTGACGCCCGAGAAGGCGCGCTCGGTCGGCGAGGCGGGGCGCCGCCGCATCCTGGCCGACCACACCTACGAGAAGCGGGGGGAGGAGCTCGACCGGCTGCTCCGCCGCGTCGCGGCCGACAAGCGCGAGCGGAGCGCCGCGTGAGCGGCCGGCCGATGCAGCTCGTCGTCCTCGGCCTGTCGCTCTCGTCGTCCTGGGGCAACGGCCACGCCACGACCTACCGGGCGCTCCTCAAGGCCTTCGCGGCCCGCGGTCACGCCGTGACCTTCCTCGAGCGCGACGTGCCCTGGTATTCCGGGCCGCACCGCGACCTGCCCGATCCAGGCTGGTGCCGGCTCGCCTTCTACGAGGGTCTCGACGGGCTGCGGGAGCACCGCGCGCTGATCGCGCGCGCCGATGCCGCGATCGTCGGCTCCTACGTGCCGGACGGCGTCGAGCTCGGCCGCCTCGTCCAGGGCTGGGCGCGCGGGGTCACGGCCTTCTACGACATCGACACCCCCGTGACGCTGGGCAAGCTCGAGCGGGGCGAAGCCGAATACGTGTCGGCCGAGCTGATCCCCGGCTACGACCTGTACCTCTCCTTCACGGGCGGCCCGACGCTCGGCCTCATCGAGCGCCGCTACGGCGCCCCGGCCGCCCGCGCGCTCTACTGCTCCGTCGACCCGGACCTCTACCGGCCGCTGCGGCGCGAGCGGCGCTGGGACCTGTCCTATCTCGGGACCTACAGCCCGGACCGGCAGCCGGCGCTCGACCGGCTTCTCCTGGAGCCGGCGCGGCGCCGGCCCGACCTCCGCTTCGCCGTCGCCGGGCCGCAATACCCGGACGACATCGCGTGGCCGGAGAACGTCGAGCGGTTCGAGCATGTCGGCCCGGCCGACCACCCCGAATTCTACGCGGCCTCGCGCTTCACCCTGAACGTCACGCGGGCGGACATGGTGCGGGCCGGCTGGAGCCCGAGCGTGCGGCTGTTCGAGGCCGCCTCCTGCGCCGTGCCGATCGTCTCCGACGTCTGGGAGGGGCTGGACGACATCCTCGTCCCCGGTCGCGAGATCCTGCTCGCCCGGACGAGCCCGGATGTGACCGGGCTCCTCGACGGCACGGACGAGGCCGCGCGCAGGCGGATCGGCGAAGCCGGCCGCGCCCGCATCCTGTCGGCCCACACGGCCGCGCACCGGGCGGCGGAACTGGAAGGCTTTCTTCGCGAGGCGGTGGCGGCGAGGGCGGCCCCCGCGGCGGCGGCCGTCAGGGCTTCCTGAGGAAGAAGGCTGCCGCGTCCCAGAGGGCGAACGGCCGCCCCTCGGCCGATGGCGGCGGGAGACCAGCCGCCCGCGCGGCCGCCGCAATGTCGGAGAGGTCCCGGGCGCCGTCGCCCCGCGAGGACTAGGTCAGGATAGGGAGCGCCCCGCCCGGCCGCCGGATGCGCGCCGCGTGGGCGTCGCGCAGCATCTGCCAGTCGGCGACCGGCATGGCGGCGGGA
>CALMTJ010000194.1:0-8368 GCA_937872715.1 uncultured Methylobacteriaceae bacterium | reverse complement strand
CGCCCCCTCCGTCCGGAGCAGGGTCACGTTGCCGAGGCCGGCGCAGCGCAGGCGCGCTTCCGCGATCATCCCGGCCGAGACGTCGAGCCCGGTGACGCGCCGGCAGCGGGCCGCCAGCGCCTGAACGAAGCGGCCGATGCCGCAGCCGATCTCGACCGCGTCACGTTCCGGGCCGAGGAGGTCGACGCCCGCGAGCCATGCCACGACCTCGTCCGTGGCCTTCGCGAACAGCTCGGGCGAGCCGAGGCCGTAGAGCGCGACGCTCGTCTCCGGATCCTGCCCGGCCAGGCGGTCGAAGACCGCGCCCCAATGCGCCACCGCCTCCGCCGGCGAGGCGCCCTGCCGGTCGTGATCGGCTGCTCGCAGCACCGCCCGGACGGACGCGAACGCCCCGGGATGGCGGCGCAGCAGGTCCCGCATGGCGTCGAGCCGTCCGCTCCCGTCCTCCGCGGAGAGCGCCGCCTCGGCCTCCGCCAGGCTCTCCGCCTCGCCGAGGAGCCGCATCAGTGCAACGTTGGCCGGCAGCTCTTCCGCCAGGCAGATTGCGAGAACGGATGCGAGACGGTCAGCGCCCGCCATCTCTGCTCCTGCGGATCGTGCGGCGGCTGTTCCAGCGGTCCGTCGCGCCCCAGCCGTACTTGTACGCCTCCTGACCGCGCAGAAGGTGGAACTCGTGCGCGCCCTCCCGTTTCGCCTCCGCGATGGCGTGGCCCATCAGCGCCGTCCCGGGGCTTTCGAAGGCGAAATCCGGATCGAAGCCGCTGAGATAGGCATAGGCCCGGCCGCCACCGTGCATGCCGAGGATCGCGCCCGCCACGTGGCCGTCGATCTCGGCCACGATCGGCCTCGCGAGGCCCGCCTGCGCCAGCCGGGGCAAGGCGCGCTCATGGAAGGCCAGCACCTGGTCCGTGATCACGCCGCCCTCGCCGCGCGCTTCCCAGCGGGCGCGGTGGAGGCGGGCGAGGTCGCGCAGGAAGGCCGGAATGCCGTCATGGTCTACGGCCCGGATCGCACCCGACCGGCGCGCGATCCGGTTCTCCGCCAGTCGCAGCTTGCGGTGCTTGCCGGACGGGATCACCTTGTCGGGCGCGAGATCGACGACCGGGCAGGCGCTCTGGGCGGCGAGCTCCTCCGGCAGCCCGGCCGGGCCCGCCAGGGACAGAGCTGCGGCGCCGGGAGGCAATTCCTCCATCGACCACACCTCCCAATCCTCCAGGGCGAGGACGGCCGAGACCAGGGCCTCGCCGGCCCCGGGCGCCTCGGGATCGAGGAGGCAATCCAGCATGTCCGTGATGCCGATCCCGACCGGCAGGAGCCGCCTGCCGAGCGGCCCGTCCTCCAGATAGGCCGGCAGCAGGGCCATGAGGCGCCCGGCCTCCTCGACCGCGACCGTGGCGAGCCGGCCGGGCCGGAACACCTCCCACCAGGGCAGGAGCCAGGCGGGCGACCCGAACGGGGTGGCGGCCGGGCAGCGGCGCCACAGGTCCCACCAGGCGGGCTCGAGGGCCGCGAGCGCATCCGCGCCGTCGACGAGGCGTGCGTCGAGGCTCACGCGGCGGCGTCCCGCGTCTCGTGCGCCAGCCGGCCGTAGAGCGCGAGATAGGCGGCCACCATCGTCCGGTGGGAGAAGCGGGCGCGGGCGACGCGGCGGCACTCGGCCGGATCGATCGTGCCGGCGGCGCCGATGGCGGCCGCCATGCCGGCCACGTCCGTCGGCAGGAAGCCGGTGCGGCCGGGTTCGATCGTCTCCGCCAGGGCACCCGCCGGGAAGGCCACGACGGGCGTGCCGCAGGCCAGCGCCTCCCGGGCCACGAGCGACGAGGTCTCGGGCGCGAGCGCCGGCACCAGGAGGCAGCAGGCGGCGCTGAGCAGGCGCCGCTTGCGGGCGAAGCCGACCGCGCCGAGATAGCGGCACGAGGGACCGAGATGCGGCCGGATCTCCGTCTCGAAATAGCGGAGGTGGTCCGGGTAGCCGAAGACCTCGCCGGCGACGAGGAGCGGCACCCCCGCCTGCCGGGCCGCCGCGATCGCGAGGTGCACGCCCTTTTCCGGGCAGATGCGGCCGAGGAACAGCGCGAACGGGCGCCGGGCATGCTGGGCCTGGAGCGCCTCCACGTCGATCCCGTTCGGGATCGGCGGGAGCAGGGCCGGGCTCGGCGGGCAGTCTCGCGCCTGCGCGTCCGAGACGCAGTTCAGGAAGGTGCGGGGCCGAGTCGGCCGGAGCGCGGCCGCCGGGTACCCGGCCGGCGGCAGGTGGAGCGTCGCCAGAACCGGCGGCCCGGGCTCCGGCAGGTAGGCCGGGAAGTCGATCCCGTGCAGGTGCACGAGGTCGACGGGATGGCGGGACAGGGCGGCCGCGATCGCCGCCCGATGCCGCGCCTGGGCGGATGCCAGGGCGTCTCCGTCAAGGCTGCCGGAGACGGCCGGGACCGGCAGCAGCGTGCCGGCGGCCCGCGAGCCGGCGGGTGCGATCACGAGCGAACGGTGCCCGGCCTCGACGAGACCCCGGTCGAGCAGCGCCAGCACCTGTTCCGCCCCGCCGGAGGTGTCCGCCGAGACAGGCGCGAGCGGATAGCCGACGCTGAGGATCGTGAGGCTCACCGGAGGCCGAGCTCCGCCAGCGCACCGGCCGCGAGGGCGAGCCATCGCCCGCCGCTCATCCCCCAGCCGTGGCGCTCGTAGAGGAGGCGGCCGGCATTGGGCAGCGCCGCGAAATCGGGCGCGGGCGCGACCCGGTACGGCTCGTCCGCCGCGCCGAACGCGGCCAGCGTCTCGGCCTGGCTCCGGTGCGCGGCCAGCATGCGGCTCTTCCCGTCCCGCTCCGTGGGCGTGAGGCGAAGCAGAACGGCGTCCGTATGCTCCCCCCCCCCTGGCGGGACGTGGCTTTGGGGCGAAGCCGCGACGGGGGACGGGGGAGCGGCGAAGCTCTGCCGGAGCCACCCTCCGGCCCCGTCGTCCCGGTAGAGCGGAACCTCGACGAGAGCCGGCGCCGGGCCGGTGCCGTCGCCGAGCCGGAGCGCGGCGTGGACGGCGAAAGAGGTCGCGTCGTGGTCCGGATGGCCGCCCTCGTAGGAGTGGGTGATCACGATCTCCGCTCCCCCCATCATGGCTGCCAGCCGGCGGGCGATGTCCGCGAGCGCGGTCGCGGCGCCCTGGTCGGGGACGCCGAGACAGGTGAGGCGGCCGGCCTCGATCCCGGCGAGGGCGGCCGCCTCCACGGCCTCGGCCCGGCGGGCCGCGCCGTAATCTCTGGGGGACGCGAAGCCGTGCCGCGCCGCGTCCGCGCCGTCGCGCGGGGCGCCGTCCGTGACGTGCACGACGCGGGCGTCGGACAGCCGTGGCAGGAGGGCCCCGCAGCCGAGCGTCTCGTCGTCCGGATGGGCGAACACGATCAGGACGCGCCCGGCGATGCGCGGCCGGGCCGGGTCGACGACCTCGTTCAGGAACGCACCCCCGCCCCTCATCCCGAGACGCGTGGTTCGAGGCCGCGGCGCAGCACGTCGACACCGAGACCTCGGCGCGATCGGATCGAAGGCCGTCCTCGCGAGGAGGCGTAGCCGACGAAGCGACCCAGGAGCCGACGCGCTGCGGGCTGGGCTGCTTCGCTCCGCTCGCAGTGACGGACGCGCATCGCTTCGCGCGACGGCCTCCACCTTGAGGAGAGCCGGTGTGCCCGCACGCGCTACTCCGCGGCGACCCGCACGGACGACGACGCCGGCGCGTAGCGTCGGATCATCGCGGCGCAGAACTCGGCGAACAGCTCGGGCTCGCGAGGCGGGCTCGTGTGGTGCGGCTCGATCCCGAGATGCTCGGGCGTGAAGCAGAAGGTCACGGTGACGTCGAAGTCGCGAAGAGCCTCCATCTGCCGGTCGAACCAGTGGAGCGCGTCCGGCCGGAAGGAATCGGCCCAGGACAGGCCGGTCCGCAGGTAGGTGACGCCGAGCCGCTTCATCCAGGCGACGGCGTCGTCCAGGCGATGGTCCTCGAAGTGGAACCATTGGCAGAGACCCATCTCCGGCGTGAACTCGGAGAAGATCTCGGCCGAAGGTTTCGGCGAGCCGTCCTCCCGCAGGAGCCCCATGGCGAAGTGCCGGTAATAGGAGGAGCCTTCCGCCTCCTTGTGGCGCGTGGTCGCCTCCCAGGCCTGCGGCAGGTCGTAGAGGCTGTACCAATGCTGGCGCGGCGCCCTCCCCCGCAGCAGCTCGGCCGTCTTCCGCAATCCCCAGACCTGCACCTCGTCGGCTCCGAAGGTCGAGATGCCGACCTCCGACACCCAGACGGGCTTGTCCGTGACCGCCCTGATCTCGTCGAGCTTCGCCGGCCAGTCGTGGATCGACCACAGGTTCCAGTCGAGCGGGAAGCCGTGCACGGCGAGCGCGTCCAGGTGATCGAGCGCGCCGTAGCCGGCGAGTCGACCCACGAAGAGCGGGTCGATCGGCGACATGCCGCCTAGCACCCGCGGCAGGGACGGGTTCTCGGCCCGGATCGCCTGGCCGGCGAGTGCCACCATGCGGGCGAATTTCGACCAATCGGGATCGAGGAGCGGGTCCCAATGCGACTTGTTGTTGGGCTCGTTCCAGATCATCGCGGCTTCGATCACGGCCGAACCCCCTCACCCCGTCGCGATGCGAGCGGCGTGCTCCTGTAGAGATCGCCGACCCGGCATCGGAGCCCGAACGTCGGCAGGACGAGCGCGCCGTCCGGATACTTCAGGGTCCGAGACGTCCAGCCCTCCGGCGTTCGGGTCTCGACCAGCACCTGGACGCGATCCTGCTCGAGCGTCAGCACGGCCTCGCAGGCCGCGTGCTGACGATAGATGCGCCGCTTCGCCTCGATGCGGGTCTCGCGCGAGCCGGGCACGCGCTCGCGGTCGTTGGCGGACGGGATCTCGGCGAGCAGGTACGCATGCGTCACGTAGCGCCCGTCCGGGGGTAGTTCGTAATCCATCACCGCGACGTCCGGCTCCGGCCGGTAGTTCCCGGATTCGGGCAGTTCGAGGCCGGGACGCTGGCAAGCGATCCGGGACGGGTCGTAGGTCGACAGCGCGTCGTTCAGCAGCCGGACGAGCTCATCGGCCATGCGGTTGTGGACCAGGAAGGGCGGCGTCATCATCTGGAGCGGGATCCCGTCGAACAGCTCCCAGCGCTCCTCCTCCGGCCGGCCTTCATAGAAGGCCCGGAACTCCGCGGGCGACAGGCGGCGGAGCCGCTCGGCGAGCATGGTCGGCATGACAACCTCCATCCGATCGGTCCGACCGTATCACGTCCCGCCCGCGCCGCGTGCGGAGCGGCGCGCCGGGTAGACGGCGCCCGACCACGGGACGGCGTCGACCGGTACGCGGCGGCAGACGAACACCTCCTCCTCGGGATGGTGCAGGATGTCGAACCCGGCCGAGCGCAGCATGGCGGCCGAGCAGGCGGCGTTCGGCGCCCACCAGTTGGTCGGGTCGTCGGCGTAGCGCCGCTCGATGAAGTGGAGCTTCGGGTAGCCGGGCTCGTCGAAGAGCGCCGTGTCCCAGAAATCCCGGTTCTCCGGGACGTCGACCGCCTCCGCCGATCCGCGCTGCATCGACTGGAAGAGGAGGAGGTCGTCAGCCACGTGCTCGTGGATGAGGTCGAGCGCCAGCAGCGGATGCCGGAGGTGGTAGAGCACGCCCATGAAGATCACGACGTCGAAGCGCTCGCCGAGCGAGCCCACGTCGTAGACGGAGAGTTTGGCGAACTCGATCTCGTGGCCGGTGACCGCGGCCGCGAACCTCGCCTGGGCCAGGTAATCCTCGTCGAAATCGATGCCCAGCACGCGTCCGGCGCCGCGCTTCTTCATCTCGATCGAGTAGAAGCCGCCGTTGCAGCCGATGTCGAGCACGGACTTGCCCGTGAGGTCGGCCGGGATCGCGTCCGCGAAACCCCGGAATTTCACGCCCGGATAATCGCCGAGGAAGTGATCGGGCGCGGTCCAGATCCCGCCGAGCTCCATGTTGTGGAACCACGGCCCGAGAGCATCCGCCTCCCGGCGGATTTCGTCCGGCGAGAGTGCGAGCGTCATCGGGTGGTCGCCTCGTCGGGGAGGGCGGCGCGGGTCGCGATCCCGTCCTGCCCCTCGCTGAGAAGGGTGATGGCCGAGCGGTAGCCGCCGATCGTGCCGACGTCCACGTAGGCGCGACCGGCCTTCACGCCCACGGCCCGGCCGCCACGCGCCAGGTAGGCGTTCACGAGCGTGCCGAAATATTCGTCCTCGCGATCCCGCTCCCGCCAGAGGGCGTCGAGCTCGTGCAGCACGCGGCCCGGCATCTTGAAGGCGCCCCATATCCAGCGGGACCCCGCATCGGGGCGCTTGACCCGGATCTCCAGCACCCGGTCGGTCTCGTCGAGGAGGACGGCGTCGAAGAATTCGGGCCGCTCCACCGGGAAGAGCAGGAAGGACAGGGTGTCGTCCGGCAGCCTGGCCAGCCCGTCCTGCGGGAACCAGACCGTGTCCGGCAGCCCGACCATGACCGGCTCGTCCGGCGAGACGAGCGGCGCCGCCCTGAAGATCGCGTCGCAGAGGCCGGCCGCCTGCGGCTGCACCACGTAGGCGAGCGCGGCCTCCCGGAAGCCGCCGCCGTAATAGGCCAGGATGTCGGCCTTGCCGGGCGAGATCACGAAGCAGATCTTGTCCGCGCCCGCCCGGACCATGCGCTCCAGGAGGTACTCGCTGACCGCGCAGGGCCGCTCGACCTCGCCTTCGAGGCGGCTCCCGACCGGCAGCAGCTCCTTGGAGAAGGCGAGCGGCTGTATGCGGCTGCCGCGTCCGGCGGCCGGGACGATGCCCCACATCGGTCAGGCCTCCACGAGAGCGGCGTCGCGGCGGCCGATCCCCTCCAGCGCCGCTTCGAGGTCGAGGACACGGCGGGCGGAGGTATGCTCGGCGAGGACGCGCTCGCGCGCTGCCCGGGCGATGCGGGCGAGCTCCGCATCCGCTGCGTCGAGCGCCGCCAGCGCCTCGTCCGCGCCCGTCGCGGTGAGGATCTCGCGGCCGGGCTCGAAGAAGGCGTCGAGCCCCTCCCAGGTATCGGACAGGATCGGCACGCCGCAGGCCGCCGCCTCGAACAGCCGCCCGGACGGGCACCAGCCCATCGCCGCCATGGCTTCGCGGGTGACGTTCAGGGTCAGCCGGCCGGAGGAGAAGAAGGCCGGGTGCTCCGGAGGCGGAAGGTGGCGGACGAAGAAGATGTTCGGCGTCCAGGGGAAATCGGCCGGGTACTGCGCGCCGCCGATCAGGAACCGCATGCCTGGACGCTGGCGGGCGGGCTCGACGAAGAGCGTCTCCAGCGCGGCCTGCCGGTCGGCCGCGTAAGTGCCGAGATAGGAGAGGTCCGCACGGAAGCGGTCCGCGGCCGGGGCCGGCCGGTGCAGCTCGGGATCGACGTGGCCGTAGAGCGGCGCCACCCGCCGGGCGCCGAGCCTCGTGCGGAGCGCGTCGAGCGCCGCGCCGCCCGTATAGCTCAGCACGAGGTCGAAGCCGCCGAGGCCGGCCGGGCCGATATAGCCCGTCCCCTCCCCCCGGGCGATCCGCGACAGGGTCACGGGCGTGTCGAGGTCGTAGAAGACCCGCGCCGCCCGGCCGGGCGCGCCGAGCACGAGGTCGGTCGCGGCGAGCCCGTCCGGACAATAGGAGGTGACGATCGCGAGATCGGCGTCCGAAACGTCGGCGGCCGCGCGGCGGCATGTCTCGGCCCAGTCGCCATAGAGCACGAGCTCGCCGCCCGGCACCGCGTGGAGGTCGCGGTTGGCCGCGTAGAACGGCACGTCCCGCTCGTAGAACACGACGCGGTGGCCGCGCCGCGCCAGCGCGCGGCAGAGCCCCCGCCACAGCGTCGCGTGGCCGTTCCCCCAGGACGACGAGACCGTGAGGCCGAAGACGACGATCTTCACGAGGCGGCCGCATCGTTGAGCGCCACGACCCTGCCGCCGCCCGGCCACAGCACGAGCGTCGACACGGAGGCGGGCGCGATCTCGAACCTGCCGAGCCGGTCGAGCGACAGACCGAGCACGCGGCAGATCGCGGCCTTGATGACGTCCGCATGGGACACGGCGACCACGCGCCCGCCGGGATGGGCGTCCCGCAGCCGGTCCAGCGCCTCCGCCGCCCTGCCGGCCGCGGCCCGCATGGGCTCGCCGCCCGGCGGGCATCCGGCCTCGCGCGAGCCGTTCCAGTCCCGCCCGCGCGGGTCGGCCTCGAGCTCGGAGAAGGTCCGGCCGGTCCATTCGCCGAAGGCGATCTCCGTCCACCCGTCCTCGATCCGCACGGGAAGATCGCAGGCCCGGCCGATCGGCTCGGCCGTCTCCCGGGCGCGGGCGTTTCGCCGTTCGGCGTCGTTGCGCAAGCT
>CALMTJ010000193.1:6201-10261 GCA_937872715.1 uncultured Methylobacteriaceae bacterium | reverse complement strand
ACGTCGCGGAGCGCGGCCAAGACGGGCCGGGCGCGCGCGCGGTCGACGGGCGGGAAGTCGAAGGCCGCGCGGCGGCCGGTCCCCTGCGTCGAGTCGCCGTCGGCGTCGAGGTCGTACTTGCCGGACAGGAGGCCGCCGGCGAGCGGGCTCCAGACCATGAGGCCGACGCCCTCGGAGAGCAGCATCGGCACGATCTCGCGCTCGAGGTCGCGGCCGGCCAGCGTGTAATAGCTCTGGAGCGAGCGGGGCGGCGCGAGGTTCCGCCGCTCCGCGATGCCGAGCGCCTTCGCGACCTGCCAGGCGGCCCAGTTCGACACGCCTACGTAGCGGACATGGCCGTGCCGGACGAGCACGTCCAGCGCCTCCAGCATCTCCTCGACAGGCGTCGCGGCATCGAAACCGTGCAGCTGGTAGAGGTCGACATGGTCGAGACCGAGCCGGCGCAGCGAATCCTTGCAGGCCTGGAGGATGTGCTTGCGCGACGCGCCGACCCGGTTCAGGCCGGGCGCCGAGCCGACCCGGCCGAACCCCTTGGTGGCCACCACCACGTCGTCTCGCGAGACCTTGAGGTTCCTCAGGGCCCGGCCGGTGATCTCCTCCGAGGCTCCTTCCGAGTAGACGTCGGCCGTGTCGAGGAACGTGATGCCGCCGTCGAGCGCGCTGCCGATCAGCCGCTCGGCCTCCTCCTGACCGAGGCTGCCGATCTTGCTCCACACCTCGCCCGCCCCGCCGAAGGTCATGGTGCCGAGGCAGAGCTCGGAAACGAAGAGGCCGGTCTGGCCGAGGGTGTTGTAGCGCATGGGTGCTCCAGGAAGGCCGCAGGGCCGCGGGCCATCGGTAGGGACGTGAACGAGCCGTGCGGGCCGGCGGTCAGCGGGCCGGGCCGGACTGGCTCCGGTATTCCGCGCTGTCATGGCCGGGCTCGGCCCGGCCATCCACGAAGGACGCTGCCGCCCCGCGAACCTGTTGACGAGGTGGCTCCGGACGGGCGTGGATGGCCGGGCCAAGCCCGGCCATGACGGGAGTGCGAGACCGAACCGTCAGGTGTTCATCGATTCGAAGAAGTCGCCGTTCGTCTTCGTCTGGCGGAGCTTGTCCAGGAGGAACTCGATCGCGTCGACGGTGCCCATCGGGTTCAGGATGCGGCGGAGCACGTACATCTTCTTCAGCGTGTCGGCCGGGACGAGCAGCTCCTCCTTGCGGGTGCCGGAGCGGGTGATGTCGAGCGCCGGGAAGATGCGCTTGTCCGAGACCTTGCGGTCCAGGATGATCTCCGAATTGCCGGTGCCCTTGAACTCCTCGAAGATGACCTCGTCCATGCGGGAGCCGGTGTCGATCAGCGCGGTCGCGATGATGGTGAGCGAGCCGCCCTCCTCGATGTTGCGGGCCGCGCCGAAGAAGCGCTTCGGACGCTGGAGGGCGTTGGCGTCGACGCCGCCCGTCAACACCTTGCCGGAGGACGGCACCACCGTGTTGTAGGCGCGCCCGAGCCGGGTGATCGAATCCAGCAGGATCACGACGTCGCGGCCGACCTCGACCAGGCGCTTCGCCTTCTCGATCACCATCTCGGCGACCTGCACGTGGCGGGCCGCCGGCTCGTCGAAGGTGGAGGAGATGACCTCGCCCTTCACCGAGCGCTGCATGTCCGTCACCTCCTCCGGCCGCTCGTCGATCAGCAGCACGATGAGGTAGCAATCGGAATGGTTCGCGGTGACGGACTTGGCGATGTTCTGCAGGAGCACCGTCTTGCCGGTGCGGGGCGGCGCCACGATCAGGGCGCGCTGTCCCTTCCCGATCGGCGCCACGACGTCGATGATGCGGGCCGAGAAGTCCTTCTTCGACGAATCGTCCAGGTATTCGAGCCGCAGCCGGTCGTCCGGGTAGAGCGGGGTCAGGTTGTCGAAATGGACCTTGTGCTTGAGCTTCTCGGGGTCCTCGAAATTGATGGTCGTGACCTTGAGGAGCGCGAAATAGCGCTCGCCTTCCTTCGGGCCGCGGATCGGGCCGTCCACCGTGTCGCCCGTCCTGAGGCCGAAGCGGCGGATCTGGGAGGGCGAGACGTAGATGTCGTCCGGACCCGGCAGGTAGTTCGAATCGGGCGAGCGCAGGAACCCGAACCCGTCCTGCAGCACCTCGACGACGCCCTGGCCGACGATCTCCGTCTCGTTGGCGGCGAGCTGCTTCAGGATGGCGAACATCAGCTCCTGCTTGCGCATCGTCGAGGCGTTCTCGACCTCCACCTCTTCGGCGACGGCGAGGAGCTCGGTCGGCGACTTGGCCTTCAGGTCTTCAAGCTTCACTTCCCGCATCGGGGAACTCTCTCTCGTGGGAGGATAGCCGGGACTTGGGGAGGGACGCGACAGGGCAGCCCGGTTATGCGCGCTCGGGGATCTGAGCCGGTCTCCGGCTCCACCGCACGTAGCGACCTGTCGGTTGGAAGATCCCCCCTATACGGCGATTCCGCCGGGGGCTCAAGTAGAATGGGCGCCGCTCAGAACGGCTTGAACACGACCAGGATCACGATGCCGATCAGCAGGAGCGTCGGCACCTCGTTCAGGATGCGGTAGAAGCGCGCCGGGCGGGTGTTGCGGTCGGCCGCGAAGCGCTTCACCGCGCCCGCCATGTAGCCGTGCAGGCCGGACAGGACGAGGACGAGCCCGAGCTTCGCGTGGAGCCAGCCCTGCCGGAACGCGTCGAGCTCCCAGGCGAGGGCGAGGCCGAAGACCCAGGTCGCGACCATGGCCGGGTTGATGATCGCCTTGAGGAGGCGACGCTCCATGACCTTGAACGTGGCGGACGTGGCCGAGCCCGGCTCAGCCTCCGCGTGGTAGACGAAGAGCCGAGGCAGGTAGAGCATCCCGGCCATCCAGGCGACGAGCGCGATCAGGTGGAGGGATTTGAGCGTCGGGTAGAGCATGGGCTGGCCTACCGCCTGCGGGTCGGCCCGCGCAACGCCAGCTGTTCGATCCCCTGGCACAATGCTCCTCATTCTGACGTGGCCGCGAAAGCGGCCCTCGAAGGACGCACGACCGTCTCGCGTGCTTCGAGGCTCGCCGTAGGCGAGCACCTCAGCATGAGGACCGATCAGGGTCGCGCTGCCCTCACCCGCGCCAGCATCCGGGCGACGTTCTCCGGCGGAGTCGGAGGCGTGATGCCGTGGCCGAGATTGACGATGTGGGGCCGGCCCCGCGCCGCGTCGAGCAGCCGGTCGATCCCGGCATCGAGCGCCTCCCCGCCGGCGACCAGGAGGCCGGGATCTAGGTTGCCCTGCCCGGCGAGACCGGGCGGCAGCCGTTCGAGCGCGCTCCGCAGATCGGTGTCCTGGTCGATCCCGACCGCGTTCGCGCCGAGCGCCGCCACCTCCGCGAGCCTGTCGCCGCGGCCGCGCGGGAAGACGATGATCCGGGCGCCGGGCCGCCTCTCGCGAACGCCCAGGACGATGCGGCCGATCGGCTCGAGCGACAGGCGCCCGAACAGGCCGGGACCGAGCGCGCCGCCATGGCTCTCGAAGATCTGGACGGCGTCGGCCCCGGCATCGAGCTGACGGACGAGGTGCTCGATCGAGGCCCGCACCAGGAGATCGATCAGCGCCTGGAGGAAGGCCGGATCGCGCTCAGCCGCCCGGAGCGCCGGCCCATGATCGGGCGTGCCCCGGCCTGCGATCATGTAGCTCGCCACCGTCCAGGGCGCGCCGCAGAAGCCGAGGAGCGCCGTGCCGTCGGGCAGCGCCGCCCTGACCCGCTCCAGCGCCTCGTAGACGGGCGCCAGCCGCCCCCCCGGCAGATCGTCCGGCAGCCGCGCCAGGTCGGCCCCGTTCGACACCGGCCGGAGCCGGGGTCCCTCGCCGGCATCGAGCCGGAACTCGCAGCCGAGCGCGTCCGGCACGACCAGGATGTCCGAGAAGATGATCGCCGCATCGAAGCCGAAGCGCCGGATCGGCTGGAGCGTGACCTCCGCGGCCAGGGCAGGCGTGTAGCAGAGCGCCAGGAACGAGCCCGCCTGAGCCCGGACCTGCCGGTATTCCGGCAGGTACCGCCCCGCCTGCCGCATGATCCAGACG
>CALMTJ010000193.1:2585-6191 GCA_937872715.1 uncultured Methylobacteriaceae bacterium | reverse complement strand
GCGGCCAGACGGCTTCCCCGTCGAGCGCCCGGACGAGACGCCTGTCCGCGGGCACCGTCCTTCTTTCTTCCAACATGGAATCTTTGAATCCTGATTCTGCTGTTGCTGTTGGAGGCTTGGCAGCGGCCGAACAAGACCGTCCACAGGCGGGAGACCCGCTCGCGCTCCGGCGGGATCCTATCGACAGGCCGGGAGCACGTCCCGTTCGGGCATGGTTAACAAGAGGTTGGCGCATCCCCTTCACGTGACGGAGCTGTGAACGGAGCTGGCGCCGGAGCGACTCTCCCGATTCACCGGGACTCGACCGGGACAGGCCGGGGCCGGTTGAGGAAACCGCCCGCCCCGCACCGGGCCGTCGCCTGGACCGTGCGGCCGCCCTCCGTTATCCACAGCCCTCCACCCCTTCTCCACGGACGCCGCGCGTGGGCCGCAGCTACTTCCACCTGCACCTCGTGTCCGACTCGACCGGCGAGACCCTGATCGCGGTCGCCCGCGCGGCCGTAGCCCAGTACGAGGGCGTCTCGGCGATCGAGCATGTCTATCCCCTGGTGCGTTCGTCGAAGCAGCTCGACCGCGTCGTGTCCGAGATCGACGCCGCGCCCGGCATGGTGCTCTACACGCTGGTCGACCGGGCGCTCGCCGACCACCTGGAGGAGCGCTGCCGGCTGTCCGGCTCGCCGCACCTGTCCGTGCTGGCGCCGGTCCACGCGCTGCTGGAATCCTATATCGGCACCGCCTCGACCGCCCGGCCCGGCGCCCAGCACATGCTGAACGCCGAGTATTTCAAGCGCATCGACGCCATGAACTTCACCCTGCTCCACGATGACGGGCAGCTTCCGGACAACCTCGACGACGCCGACGTGGTGCTGGTCGGCGTGAGCCGCACCTCCAAGACCCCGACCTCCATCTACCTCGCCAACCGGGGCCTGAAGACCGCGAACGTGCCGCTCGTGCCGAGCCACCCGGTCCCGCCCGCGCTCGAGAACACCCGGCGGGCGCTGGTGGTCGGGCTCGTCGCCTCGCCCGAGCGCATCGTCCAGATCCGCCAGAACCGGCTCCTGTCGCTCCGGGCCGACGACGACACGCTCTACGTCGACCGCAATTCCGTGGCCGAGGAGGTGGCGTTCTCCCGCCGGCTCTGCGCCCGCAACAACTGGCCGATCATCGACGTCACCCGCCGGTCGATCGAGGAGACGGCGGCCGCGATCGTCGACCTCTACCGGGACCACAGCCTCCGTTTCATCGCGTCCTGAGGATGCGGAGTTTTGCGTGAACCTCCTCGTCATGGCCGGGCTCGGCCCGGCCATCCACGAGAGACGCCCGGCGCAGGCACGTCGTTGACGATGCGCATGCGGAAGGGCGTGGATGGCCGGGCCAAGCCCGGCCATGACGAGGACGGAAATCTGCCGGGGAAACAAGGCGGATGTCCGATCAGGCTTCCGGGTCCTGACGTATGACCGGCCCGAGGGCCTTCGTGATCGGGCATCCGGTCGCCCATTCGCGCTCGCCGCTCATCCACGGCCACTGGCTCGGGCGATACGGCATCGCCGGGTCCTACGAGCGCGTCCACGTTCCCCCGGACGATCTCGACCGCTTCCTTCGCGACCTCCCGGCGAGCGGCTTCGCGGGCGGCAACGTCACGATCCCGCACAAGGAGGGCGCCTTCCGGGCCGTCTCCGTCGTGACGGAGCGGGCCCGGCGGCTCGGCGCCGTGAACACGCTCTGGCTGGAGGACGGCCGCCTCCACGGCGACAACACGGACGGCCCCGGCTTCGTGGCCGGGCTGGCGGAGAGCATCGGGCCGGACGAGGCGCGCGCCCTCCGGTCGGCCCTCGTGATCGGGGCCGGCGGCGCGGCCCGGGCCATCGTGCCGGCCCTCGGCGATCTCGGGGTCGGGCAGGTCGTGGTCTGCGCCCGCGATCCCGACAGGGCGCGGCCGCTCGCGGCCGGGACAGGGGCCGTGGCCCTGCTCCCCTGGTCCGGGCTCGCGGAGGCGCTCGCCGGAGCGGATCTCGTGGTGAACACGACCCAGCTCGGGATGGCCGGGCAGGACCCGCTGGACATCGACCTCGCGGGCCTCGGCGGGCGGGCGGTGGTGGCCGACATCGTCTACGTGCCGCTGGAAACGCCGCTCCTCGCCGCCGCGCGGGCCCGCGGGCTCCGCACGGCCGATGGGCTCGGCATGCTCCTGCACCAGGCGGCGCCGGGCTTCGCCCGCTGGTTCGGCCGCGTCCCGAGCGTGACGCCCGCCCTCCGCGCGCTGGTCGAAGCCGATCTCGGGCCGGCGCCGTGACCTTTATCCTCGGCCTCACCGGCTCCATCGGCATGGGGAAGAGCGCCACGGCCGGGCTGTTCCGCCGCCTCGGCGTGCCCGTCCACGACGCGGACGCGGCCGTCCACGCGCTCTATGCCGGCGAGGCCGCGCCCCTCGTCGAGGCGGCCTTCCCGGGGACGGCCCCGGACGGGGTGGTGGACCGGGCGAAGCTCGGCCCCGTCGTGCTCGGCTCTCCGGACGCCATGCGGCGGCTCGAGGCGATCGTGCATCCGCTCGTGCGCCGGGACGAGGCCCTCTTCCTGCGCCGGGCGCTGTCCGAGCGCCAGCCGGTCGCCGTGCTGGACGTGCCGCTCCTCTTCGAGACGGGCGGGGATGGGCGCTGCGACGCCGTCGCCGTCGTGACGGCGCCGGCCGCGGTCCAGGCCGCCCGGGTCCTGGCCCGGCCCGGCATGGATCCGGGCAAGCTCGCCGCCATCCTGGCGAAGCAGATGCCGGACGGGGAGAAGCGTCGGCGCGCCCATTTCCTTGTTGAAACCGGGTCGGGCTTCCCTCGGGCGGAGCGGGGTGTCTCTGATATCCTGCGGGCGCTCGCCGGGCGGCCGGGCCGCGTCCTCGCGGGACGCCTCCGCGAGCGCTGAACAGGATTTCCGTTCCCGACCATGCTCCGCGAAATCGTGTTCGACACGGAGACGACCGGCACCGACCATGCCGGCGGCGACCGCATCGTGGAGATCGGCTGCGTGGAGCTGATCAACCACGTCCCGAGCGGGGTCACGCACCACGTCTACATCAACCCGCGCCGGCCGATGTCCGCCGGCGCCGTCGAGGTGCACGGCCTGTCGGACGAGTTCCTCCTCGACAAGCCGCCCTTCGAGGAGATCGCGGACGCGCTGCACGGGTTCTTCGGCGAGGCCCGGCTCATCGCCCACAACGCGATGTTCGATTTCGGCTTCCTGAACGCCGAGTTCACCCGGTCCGGCCACCGGATGCTGGTCCTGGACCGCATCGTCGACACGCTGGCGCTGGCCCGCCGCAAGCATCCGGGCTCTCCGGCGAGCCTCGACGCCCTCTGCGCCCGCTACGGCATCGACAACGCACGCCGGACCAAGCACGGCGCGCTGCTCGACGCGGAGCTCCTGGCGGAGGTCTATCTCGAGCTGCTCGGCGGCCGGCAGGCCGAGTTCGGGCTCCTTCTCGTGCCGGCATCCGGGGCCGGGTTCGGCGGGGCCGCGATCCCGGCCGCCTCCCCCCGCGTCCCGCCGCCTCTCCCGGCGCTCGACCCGGCGGCGGTCGCCGCCCACGCGGCCTTCGTCGCGACCCTCGGGGGCGGG
>CALMTJ010000193.1:0-2575 GCA_937872715.1 uncultured Methylobacteriaceae bacterium | reverse complement strand
GGCCGAGACGTAGTCCCGCCAGATCGGCTGATCAGGGGCTCAGCCGTCCTTGCGAGGAGGCGCAGCCGACGAAGCAACCCAGGGGCAGACGCACGGCCCTGGGTCGCTTCGCGTCGCTCGCGATGACGAGATCCCTCAGTTGACCGGCTGGTTCGCGGGCGCGCCGGCGACCTGGCCCGCCGCCTCCGATTCGGCACGCTGGCGGTAGAGGCCGACGAAGTCGATCGGGTCGATATAGAGGGGCGGGAAGCCGCCGTTGCGGACCGATTCCGCCACGATCTGGCGGGCGAACGGGAAGAGCAGCCGCGGGCACTCGATCATCACGACCTGGTGGACGTGGTCGGCCGGGATGTTGCGGAGCCGGAACACGCCCGAATAGGTGAGGTCGAAGGCGAACATCACCTCCTGGCCGATCTTCGCGTTGCCCTCGAGCGAGAGGTCGACCTCGAAATCGGTGTCCGCGAGCTGCTTGGCGTTCACGTTCACCTGGATGGAGATCTGCGGGGCGCTCTCCTGCGGGGCGAGCGATCGCGGCGCGTTCGGGTTCTCGAAGGAGATGTCCTTCGCGTATTGGGCGAGCGCGTTCAGCGACGGCCCCGTCTCGGCGGCCGCCCCTTCCGCGCCGTTGGGTGCCGGAATGTCGGCCATGTGTCGGTCCTGCTTCGTCGGGAGTGCCGGAGGTCGCCTCCGCGGCCGGCAGGCTCTGGCGGGGCGGCTGGGCGCTATCACGCTTCGTTCAGGGTAACAAGCACGTGCCCGCGCCCTTGCTTGTGGCTGTCCGGGCTGGATGTTAGGAGGCCGGAACCCATATGGACGCGTGACGCGACCGGCGTCATCCAGCCCCGGTGACCGGCTCGGGGCGCGGGCCAGACGCGAAGATCGACCGAAGATGCAAGACTCGTTCGACGTGACGACCATCGTCTTCCTGGCGCTCGCGGTGTTCGTCATCTGGCGGCTTCGCTCCGTGCTGGGCCAGAAGACCGGCCGCGAGCAGCCCCCGCTCGACCCGTTCGCGCGCCGCGAGACGCCGGACGTGTCCCGTCCCGTCCCGGGTCAGGCGGCCGACAACGTCGTGCGGCTGCCGAGCGCGGGTGCCGATCGCGGCGCGCCTCCGGCCGTCGCGGCTCCCCGCTGGGAGGGGATCGCCGAGCCCGGCTCCGCGCTGGCGCGCGGTCTCGACGAGGTGGCGCGGGCGGAGCCCGCCTTCGACCCGCGTTCCTTCGTGGAAGGGGCGAAATCGGCCTACGAGACCATCGTGACGGCCTTCGCGCAGGGCGACCGCGCGACGCTGAGGTCGCTCCTGTCGAAGGACGTCTATGACGGGTTCGACCGCGCGATCGGCGAGCGCGAGACCCGCGGCGAGAAGGCGGAGACGACCTTCGTGTCGATCGACAGGGCCGAGCTCGCCGCGGTCGAGAACCGCAGCAATGCCGCCCAGGTGACCGTGAGGTTCCTGTCCAAGCTGATCACGGCCACGCGGGATGCGGCCGGCAAGGTGATCGACGGCAATGCGGAAGCCGTGGTGGAGGTGACCGATGTGTGGACCTTCGCCCGCACGCTCGGCTCGCGTGATCCGAACTGGCAGCTCGTCGCGACCGAAGCCGGGCAGTGACCGCGTGCGGGGTCTCCTCGCCGCCATCCTGCTGCTGACGGCCCTTCCCGCGACGGCCGAGCCGGTCGTCCCGGGCGCGACGCTGCGGGCGACGAGCTTCGATCGGCTGGACGGGTGGGCGGCCGACGACCACGCGGCCGCCTTCCGGGTGTTCCGCCGCGGCTGCGAGGCCGTGCTGTCCGCCGCCGAGCCTCCCGATCTACCGGCGCCCGCGCCGCGCGGGCCGGCCTGCCGCGAGGCCGAGGGTCGCGACCTGCCGGCGCCCGGCGAGGCCCGGGCCTTCTTCGAGCGCTGGTTCGAGCCGCTCGACGTCTCGGCCGGGCCGGGCCTCCTGACCGGCTATTACGAACCGGAATTCGACGGCTCGCCCGTCCGCACGGACGAGTTCCCGACGCCCCTCCTGTCCCTGCCCGACGACATGGTGGTGCTGCGCCCGGGGCAGACGGTTCCGGGCATGCCGCCCGGCTCCGCCGCGGCCCGCCGGACGGCCGCTGGCTTCGTCCCCTACCCGGACCGGGCCGCCATCGAGGACGGGGCCCTGGGCGAGCACGCGAAACCCGTGGTCTTCCTCCGCGATCCCGTGGATGCCTTCATCGTGCACGTTCAGGGCTCGGCCCGCATCCGGCTGGCGGACGGGCACGCGATACGGGTCGCCTATGCGGGCCGGAACTGGCAGCCCTACAGCTC
This sequence comes from uncultured Methylobacteriaceae bacterium, assembly GCA_937872715.1. Lineage (GTDB taxonomy): Bacteria > Pseudomonadota > Alphaproteobacteria > Rhizobiales > Beijerinckiaceae > Enterovirga. The sequence goes on along the minus strand of CALMTJ010000193.1, from coordinate 276 downwards.
CGTCGCCCGATCGGTGGTCCAGCGCCTGAAGGTGCCGCCGGCCGCCGTCACGGCCGACCGGCTGACCGAATGGCTCCGGGCGAACCCCGCCGAGGCCCGCGACCTCCTGCGCGGCAACCGCTCCTATATCTTCTTCCGCCTGGCGGACGAGCTCGGCGAGAGCGACGGTCCGGTGGGCGCGGCCGGCGTGCCGCTGAGCCCGGGCCGCAGCCTCGCGGTCGACAAGGGCATCTGGACCTACGGCCTGCCGGTCTGGGTGGCGGGGGCGCTGGCCGA
>CALMTJ010000192.1:5112-7517 GCA_937872715.1 uncultured Methylobacteriaceae bacterium | reverse complement strand
GCGCCCGGCAGGCGCTGGAGCTCGCGCCGGATTGCGCGCCCGCCTGGTTCCTGCTCGGGAAGGCGCTGGAGGCCGGCGGGGCGGGCCGCGAGGAAGCCGTCGCGGCGTTCCGGCGCGCCCTCGGCCACGACCCGGAGGATCGGCTCGGCGCCGGCATACGGCTGGCGCTGCTCGGGGCCGCCGAGCCGGCGACCGCCATGTCGGCCGGCTACGTGCGCGAGCTCTTCGACGGATACGCGATCCGCTTCGACCGGCACCTGAGGCAGGGCCTCGGCTACCGGGCTCCGGAGATCCTGCTGGACGCAGTGCGGCGGGCCTGCAGCCTCCGGCTCCGGCCGTTCCGCTTCGCCGATGCGCTCGATCTCGGCTGCGGCACGGGGCTCGCGGCCGAGGCGTTCCGCGACGTGGCGGGCCGCATCGCCGGGGTCGACCTCTCGCCCGCCATGCTCCGCAAGGCCGACGGGAAGCGCCTCTACGACGAGCTCGCGGCCGGCGACCTTCTCGCCTGGCTCGGGGAACGGGCGCCGGGATCGGCCGACCTCGTGCTCGCCGCCGACGTGTTCGTCTACCTGTCGGACCTGAAGCCCGTCTTCGCCGCGGGCGCCCGGGCGCTGCGGCCGGGCGGCCTGTTCGCCTTCACCGTCCAGTCGCATGAGGGAGCCGGAATCCTCCTCGGGGAGGACGGGCGCTATGGGCATTCGGCCGCCTATCTCCGAAGCGCCGCGGCGGAAGCCGGGCTCGCGGCGTCCCTGCTCGAACCGGCATCGACCCGGCGGGATCGCGGGGCCGACGTGCCGGGCCTCGTCGTCGTGCTGGTGCGCGGAGCCTAAGCGAGGTCCGTCCGGGAGAAGTCGTCACCCTTGTAGAGCAGCGGCATGCGCCGGACCTTGGCGCAGCCGTAGGAGAAGCAATCTCCCATGTTGAGCTGGGCCGGATGGCCGCGACCCTTCCCGTAGCGGGCGGCCGCCGCCATCGCCGCCAGGGCTTCGGCCTCGCCCAACGGTACGATCGCGATCTCGGCTTCGGAAAGAAACGCCATGACGTTCAGCTCGGCATCGGCGAGCGAGATCGACTTGCGCCGAGCGATGGCCGTCGTCGCTTCCCAGATCGAGACCGGATGTGTTCTTCGGATCGCGGCCGCATCAAGCCGTGTTTCCAATATCGCTGCCTCTGCTTCGGAGAGCAGGATCGCGACGAGCGCCGATGCATCGACGATCATTCGTCATTGAGCGAGTCGAAGAACGCCTTGTCGGCCTCAAGCCCGGTATCGGGCACTCGCGCGAGCCGCTCTTGGATGGGCCGGATGCGCTCGGCAAGGGGCGCGCGTTTCACCTCGTTCTCGACCGCGAGAATCACCGCCTCGGTGACGCCGATCTTCTTCATCGCTGCGAGCTTTCGGACCAGGCGGTCCGCCTTGTCGTTTCGAATGTGTAGAGCCATGAGACACCTGTGTAGATACGGCTCGACATAACGTGTACACGGCGGCATGACAACGGCTCGGGGCGTCCTGCCGCCCGTCTTCAGACGGTGGTTCGCCTCGCGCGGTTGGGCGCCGCGGCCGCATCAGATCGGCCTCTTGCGCAAGGCGCGCGACGGCCGCTCGGCGCTGCTCGTCGCGCCGACCGGCGCCGGGAAGACGCTGGCCGGCTTCCTGCCGAGCCTGGTCGAGCTCGCGGCCCTGCCTCCGGCGGGCCTCGGAGGGCGCGGCCTCCACACGCTCTATATCTCTCCGCTCAAGGCGCTCGCGATCGACGTTGCCCGCAACGTCGAGAATCCCGTCGCCGAGATGGCCCTTCCGATCCGCATCGAGAGCCGCACGGGCGACACGCCGCCCGCCAAGCGGAAGCGGCAGGTGGAGCGGCCGCCCGACATCCTGATGACGACTCCCGAGCAGCTGGCGCTGCTGCTCGCGAGCCCGAGCGCCGCCGACCTGTTCGGTTCGCTGCGGCGCGTCGTGCTGGACGAGCTGCATGCGCTCGTCGTGTCGAAGCGCGGAGACCTCCTGTCGCTCGACCTCGCAAGGCTCCGGGCGGTGGCGCCGGGGATCACGACCATCGGGCTCTCGGCCACCGTCCGGGAACCGGACGAGCTTCGCCGCTCCCTGGGGGGGCAGATCGCCGGCCCCGCCTCTCTCCATGTGGGGGCGGTGGGGGGGGCCGCGGGCGGGGGCCCCCCGGGGGGGCATTTTTCCACCGCAACCCCCCGCCCCTGGCGGCGGCCCCCCGCGGCGGCGGGCCAACGCCCGGGCTGGACCCAGCGGGAGGACCCGCGCCGGCTGCGCGTGGGGGCCTTCATGCGCCGGTGGAACATCGACGAGGTGCCCCAGTTCCTCAACGTCCTGCGGGGGGAGATGTCCCTGGTCGGCCCGCGCCCGGCGCGGCCGGAGTTCATCGCGAACGTCAAGG
>CALMTJ010000192.1:0-5102 GCA_937872715.1 uncultured Methylobacteriaceae bacterium | reverse complement strand
CCTCACCCGGTCGGCTGCCGCCGACTCGACCTCTCCCGCAAGGGGAGAGGCAGGGCGATCCGATGGCCGACCTGATCGTGGTGGAGGGGGGAGCCGAGCCGGACATCCGCATGCTGGAGCTCGGCCAGGACCTTCCGCTCGCGGGCCATATGGGCGCGCTGTCCATGCCGGCGATCTACGGGCTGATCCGCGATCACAGGACGACGCTCGTCTTCACCAATACCCGCTTCCAGGCCGAGTTCACCTTCCAGGAGCTGTGGCGGCTGAACGACGAGGTGCTGCCCATCGCCATCCATCACGGCTCGCTCGACGTCGAGCAGCGCCGCAAGGTGGAGGCCGCCATGGCGGCCGGGCGCCTGAAGGCCGTGGTCTGCACCGCCACGCTCGACCTCGGCATCGATTGGGGCGACGTCGACCTCGTCGTGAATGTCGGGGCGCCGAAGGGCGCCTCCCGGATCATGCAGCGCATCGGCCGCGCCAACCACCGGCTCGACGAGCCGTCCAAGGCGTATCTCGCGCCGACCAACCGGTTCGAGATCCTGGAATGCCGGGCTGCGCTGGACGCCGTCGCGGTCGCGGCTCAGGACACGCCGGACGCCCGCTCGGGCGCGCTGGACGTGCTGGCCCAGCACGTGCTCGGCCGCGCCTGCGCGGGCCCCTTCGAGCTGTCCGCCTTCTACGACGAGGTCCGGCAGGCCGCCCCCTACCGCGACCTCCCTTACGAGGATTTCGAGGCCGCCGTCGATTTCGTGGCGACGGGAGGCTACGCGCTGCGGGCCTACGAGCGCTTCGCCAAGATCGCGCGCGGGCCGGACGGGCTCTGGCGCATCCGCGACGGCCGCGTGGCCCAGCAATATCGGCTGAACGTCGGCACCATCGTGGCCGGCACCATGCTGAAGGTGCGGCTCGGACGCTCGGCCGGGCCCGGCAAGCCCCTCGTGCCCCGGCGCGGCCGTGTCCTTGGCGAGGTGGAGGAAGGATTCTGCGAGACGATGAGCCCCGGCGACACCTTCGTGTTCGCGGGCGAGACGCTGCGCTTCGAGGCGATCCACGAGGACGAGGCTCTCGTGACGCGCGCCCCGCCCGGCACGGACCCGATGATCCCGTCCTACGCCGGATCTAAGTTCCCGCTCTCGACCTTCCTGGCCGCCCGGGTCCGTGCCCTCCTGGCCGACCCGGCCGAATGGGACAGGCTGCCGATGGGGGCGGATCAATGGCTCCGGCAGCAGAGCCGCCGCTCGCTGATCCCGGCCGCGGGCGACCTCCTGATCGAGACCTTCCCGCGCCAGAAGCGGCACTACCTCGTCGCCTTCCCGTTCGAGGGACGGCTGGCGCATCAGACGCTCGGCATGCTCCTCACCCGGCGCCTGGAACGGGCGCGGCTCCGGCCGCTGGGTTTCGTCGCGAACGATTACGGCATCGCGGCCTGGTGCATCGGCGATGTCGGCGCCCGGGCGAAGGCCGACCCCGCCTTTCTGCCGGACCTCTTCGGGGAGGACATGCTGGGCGACGACCTCGAGGATTGGTTCGACGAATCCGCCATGATGAAGCGCACCTTCCGGGATTGCGCGGTCATTGCCGGGCTGATCGAGCGGCGCCATCCCGGCCAGGAGAAGACGCGCCGCCAGATGACGGTCTCGACGGACCTCGTCTACGACGTGCTGCGTCGGCACGAGCCGGGACATCTCCTTCTCCGGGCGGCCCGCCAGGATGCCGCGACCGGTCTCCTGGACGTGAAGCGCCTCGGGCAGATGCTGTCTCGCATCCGGGGACGAATCAGGCATAAGCCGCTCGACCGCGTTTCCCCGCTCGCCGTGTCCCTGATCCTGGAGATCGGACGCGAGCGTGTGTTCGGCGAAGCCGCGGACGACATCCTGGCCGAGGCCGAAGCTATGCTGCTCGAAGAAGCGCTCGCGTGAGTGCCGCCATGACCTCCCCCGAGCGGCCGGCCGCGCAGGCCGTCGCGGTCGCGGGGCTGCCGTGCCTCCTCGACCCGTCGGGCGCGATCTTCGTGCCCGGCCTCTCGATCCTGGTCGTGGCCGATCTCCACCTCGAGAAGGGCTCGGCCTTCGCCCGGCGCGGATCGCTTCTGCCACCCTACGACAGCCAGGCGACGATCGCGGCCCTGGCGGACACCGTCGGCTTCTACCGTCCAGAGATCGTGGTCGCGCTGGGCGACAGCTTTCACGATCGCCGCGGACCCGAGCGGCTTGGGAGCCCGGAGCGGGCGGGCCTCGCCCGGCTGGTCGGGGGATGTCGCTGGATCTGGGTCACGGGGAACCACGATCCCGTCCTGCCGCCCTCCATCGGCGGCGAGGTCGCGGCCGATTGGCGGCTCGGGTCGCTCGTCCTGCGTCACCATCCGGAGGCGGGTGGGCGGACGGAGCTCGCGGGCCACCTGCATCCGGTCGCCAAGGTCGTGCTGTACGGCCGCGGCGTGCGGGCGAGGGCCTTCCTGACGGATGGCGAGCGCTGCGTCCTTCCGGCCTTCGGCGCCTATGCGGGCGGGCTGAACGCTTGCGACCGGGCCTTCGCGCCGCTCTTCCCGGACGGGTTCACGGCCCACGTGATCGGCCGCAACCGGATCTTCGCCATCCCGGGATCGGTCCTGTGCCGCGATTGAGGCGACTCGGGTTCCGACCATGGCAGGATGCCGGCAGGGAGACGGCCGGGCCCCCGACGGGCCGAACGGCCGCGTGACGGCGGGTTAATCCCGCCGGAAGATCACGCTCGCGAGCCAGCCGAACATCAGCGACATCCCGGCCGTCCCGAGGCCGAGGAGGAACGGCCGCTCTCGCGCGAGCTCCGTGAGCTGCTCCTCGAGCCCGGTCTTCACCAGCTCGAAATTCGCCTGCCGGCGCGCCACCACGACGCCGTTCGCGATCAGGCTCGCCTCGACCTCGTAGGAGCCGACGGGGGCGACGGCCGGCAGCGGGATCGCGGCCCGGAAGAAGCCTTCGGACACGAAGGTCACGCCGCGCGGGTTCTCGACATAGAGGCTGTCTCGCGTCTTCAGGCGCGACAGGGCCGCCCGGAACGGGTCGTCGTCACCGCCGCGATCGATCGTGAATTCAGGCGCGTTGACGATCGCGTCCACGCCGATGCGCAGCTTGCGCCGCATGGCGCCGTCCATGATCTCGCCGACCGGCCGCGAGGAGAACACGCCGAGGAAGGACGGGATCTGCACGAACTTCTGCTGCGAGCGGTTCAGCCAGATCGGCCCGAGGAGCTCCTTCCGCCGGACGACGATCCCCTCTCGCGGGCCGAGCACCGTGACCACGATGTCGAACGGGCCGTCCCGCGGCACGTTCTGCCCGTCCCGCTCGATCATCCCGAACGCGACGAGGCGCGAGCCGGTATAGTTCGACCCGATCGCGACCTCGTTGCTTGAGAGCGACAGGATCAGCCGCTCGGCGAGAGCCGGGTCCACCCGCGATGCCGCGAAAAGGGCCGCGAGCAGCAGGAGCCGCCGCGTCATCGCCGCGTCTCGGAAGGCGTGACGGAGAACGCCTCCGTCGGCCGCATCACGAGCTCGATCGCGAAGCGCAGCCCGACCGCCAGAACCAGGATGGCGAGCAGGAACCTGAACGTCTCGGCCCGCAGGTTGCGGCCGGCCCGCGCGCCGAACTGCGCGCCGAACACCCCTCCGAGGATGAGGATGAGCGCCAGGATCGGGTCGACGGACCCGTTCAGCAGCGCCTGGAGCAGGACGGCCAGCAACGCCGTGCACAGGACCTGGACCTGCGAGGTGCCGATCACCACCGCCGTGGGGACGCGGAACAGGTAGAGGAGGGCCGGCACCATGATGAAGGCGCCGCCGATGCCGAGGATCGCCCCGATGAAGCCGACCGCCACCGCCGTGCCCAGGATGGGAATGGCGCTGGCATAGAGCCTGGAGCGTGGGAACCGCATCCTGAGCGGCCAGTGGAAGTAGCCCGGATGGTGCCCGGCGCGCCGCCGGGGCCGCGCCGTGCCGCGCCGAACGGACAGGTAGTCGCGCAGGCTCTCGGTCAGCATCAGCGAGCCCAGGACCGTGAAGAGAGTCACGTAGGATATCACGATCACGAGATCGAGCTGTCCGGCCCGCCGCAACGCGGCGAAGAACCACACGCCGAGCGCCGTGCCGCAGAAGCCGCCCGCCACCAGGACGAGGGCGAGCCGCCCATCCACGGCGTCCCGACGGAACGCGGAGAGCGTGCCGGTGGTGGCGGAGGCCGCGATCTGCGCCGATTGCGTCGCGACCGCGACGGCGGGCGGTAGCCCGAGGAAGATGAGGAGCGGCGTCATCAGGAAGCCGCCGCCGATCCCGAAGATGCCCGACACGAACCCGACCGCCGCCCCCATGGCGAGCAGGAGGAGGATGCTGACCGGCATCTCCGCGATCGGAAGGTAGATCTGCAACGCGCCTGCCCCGGCCCACGCCACGTGCGACGTCCGGACGGGCTCTCGCTCCGCAGGGTGGCGTCAGCCTCCCATCACGGGACGGCTGAACGGAAGGTGAGCGCGCCGGATCAGGCGCGCGGTTTCTTGGCGGTGGCGTCCGTGGACGAGCTCGCGGAATACGGGGCGGGCTCGTTGGCGCCGGGGTTGGACGGTGTCGCGCGCCAGCGCTCGACCAGCGTCTTCGCGCGCGCCAGATCGGCTTGCGACAGTTTGCCGGCGACCTCGTCCCGCTTGCGGCCGGCCTCCTCGTCGCCCTGGGCGGCCGCGACCGCGAACCAAAGATAGGATTTCACGAGGTCCTGGCTCGTGCCGAGACCTCGAGCGAACAGCACGGCGAGGTTGAACTGGCTGTCTCGGACGCCCTGCTCGGCCGCCCGCTGGAACCAGCCGATCGCGGCCGTGTAATCGGGCCTTCCGCCGGTGCCTTCCGCCATCAGGACGGCGAGATTGTGCATGGACCGGGTGTTCCCGTTCTCGGCACCTCGCTGGTACCAGCGGCGGGCGGTCTCGATATCCCGGGACACGCCGATGCCCTTCTCGTAGGCGTTGCCCACGCGGTACTGGGCGGGTGCGAAGTTCTTGTCGCCCGCCTTCTCGAACAGGGCCACGGCCGCCTTCGGGTCGCGCCCGACGCCGCGGCCCTCCATCATCCTTAGCCC
>CALMTJ010000191.1 GCA_937872715.1 uncultured Methylobacteriaceae bacterium | reverse complement strand
GTCAGGGAAGCGACGAGCGGAGGCCCGGATCGCGCAGCCGCGCGTTGGACGTGTTCCAGACATGGAGGCCCGGATCGAAGGGGTAATCCGGCCAGCAGGCGCGCCGTTCGGCCACGGCCGGCGGCGTCCCGCCCGGAGCGTCACCGAAGAGGCCGCGCGAGAGCCCGTCGGGGCGAGCGAGGTAGTTTCCCATATAGCCCTGGCCGTCCAGACTCGCCCACACGCTGAGGAGGCTGCAATCGCTCGCCCGGTAACGGGGAAAGGCGAGCGCGCGGCCGATCTCGAAGGCCGGGGTCGCGGCTCCTAGGGGCGCAACTACCGCGGCCGCGGCCGCCGCGACCGTGCGACTGAGCACGGCCGTGACCACGAGGGCGAAGGCGATCGCGAGCAGCGCCAGCGGCACGATGGACCCCCGCATGGCGAGGTCGTTTCCCACGCCGAGGCTGTAGAACGGCAGCAGCAGGAGGACGATCCCGGCGACCAGCCCGAGGGGACGCATCTCCGGCCGGAGATGCCGCCGGCAGGCCAGCACCACGATCCCGGAGGCGAGTTCGAGGAGGACGAACTGCCCATAGACCGGCGCGAAGAAGCGCTCCCGGACGAGGAAGCGACCCGGAACCGTGCCGGCATCGTCCGTGAGGTAGAGCAGAACGGGCAGGAAGCCGATCGCCGCGACCGCGTAGCCCCAATTGGCCGGGTCGCGCACCGTTTCCCTGAAGCGAAGCACCAGAAGGCAGACGAGCACCGGAAGCGCTCCCGCCATGGCGAGCGGCGACCAGATCAGGGAGGCGACGCAGCTCGCCCCGACGAGGCCGAGGCTGATCTCGCGCCGGGCGCAGAGCCAGGCGAGCAGCGCGAACCACCAGCCGGGCAGGCAGTGGTTCGGCACCCAGAAGAGCTGGGTGACGTGGCTCGAATACTGGAAGTAGGGCGACCATGATTCGATCTGCGAAGGCAGCGCCAGCGCGGCCAGATCCTGTCCGCGCTCGGCGGCCATCAGGTATTGGCCGACGATGTCGAGCCCGCTGAAGGTGACGAAGATCGCGAGGAACAAGGCCCGGCGGAGCCCGGCCAGCGCCGCCAGGCCGTAGAGGATCAGCGTCAGGAACAGCGCGTTCTGCACGAGGAGGGCGGCATGCGCGACCGCGAGCCCGCCGAGCCTGCCGGCGAGCGCCGGCAGCATGTACATGCCGGTCGGGGCGCGAAGGATGTAGAGCTGCCCGCCCCATTCGTAGCGCGGCGGAAACGATTGGCGCGACAGGTCGGCCAGCACGGCGTCGCGCCACAGCCAGTCCCAGTTGGCGTAGAGGAGGTGGCCGCCGCCGCCGAGCACGAGCAGCGCCGTCGCGAGGGCGGAACAAAGGCCGAGCGCCTTCCAGTCCACGCCCTGGCAGAGCGTGCCGCCCGGCCGGGGCGGCGCGCTCCGCAGCGCAAGGCCGCCGACGAGGACCGCTCCCGCGACGAGCAGGAGCCGGGGAGCGGGCGCCAGCGCGGCCGCGAAGGCGAGGTTCGACAGGAGAAGGAGCGCGGTCCCGCCGGTGACGAGGTCCCTGTTGGTCGCGTTCGGGAAGAAGGGCACGGCCCCGTCAGGCCACCGGCCGCAGGGCGGCCGGCTGCGGGATCTCGGCCGGGCGGTCGAAATTCATGCGGGCGCGCTCGAAGACAATCGGCTTCTTCCGCACCTGGCCGTAGATCGCCAGGATGTACTCGGCCAGGATGCCCATGGCGAAGAGCTGGACGCCCCCGAAGAAGAAGACGGCCGTGATCAGCGTCATGATACCGGGAGCCGCCAGCTCCCGGTAGAAGACGAGGCCGGAGACGAGGCTCGCGAGGGAATAGAGGAGCGCCAGCGACGCGACGGCGAAGCCCGCGAACATGGCCAGCCTGAGCGGCGCGGTGGTGAAGGTGACGAGGCCGTTCATGCCCTGGTCGACGAGCGAGATCAGGCTGTTCTTCGACACCCCGCGCTGCCGGCGCGCCCACCGGTAGGGCACGCCAACGGACCGGAAGCCGCATTCGAAGGTCATCATGCGCATGAAGGGCGAGGAATCGTCGATCTGCCGCATCGCCTCGACGACCTTGCGATCGACGAGCTGGTAATCGCCCGTGCCCTGCGGGACGACCAGCTCGGACAAGGATGTCAGCACCCGGTAGTAGAGGCCCCGGACGGAGCGCATCACCCGCCCTTCCTCGCGGGTGACGCGGATGCCGTAGACGACCTCGTACCCGGCCTCCCAGAGCCCGACGAATTGCGGCAGGAGCGCCGGCGGATCCTGGAGGTCGACCGGCATGCACAGGACCACCGCGTCGCCCGTGGTCGCCATGACGCCGTTGAAGCAGGATCGGGCGGGGCCGAAATTGCGCGCGTTCAGGATCACCTTCACGTTCGGATCGCCGGCCGCGATCGCCCGCAGGATGTCCGGCGTCCGGTCGACGGAGGCATTGTCGCAGAAGACGTGCTCGTAGCGGTAGCCGGGCAGCTCCCGGGCGAAGAGATCGCGCATCGCCTCGTGGCAATGCCGGACGCTCTCCTCCTCGTTGAAGCAGGGCGTGACGATGGAGATGGTCTTCATGGCTGCTCCGCCGGACCGGCCCCGCCGGACGGGCAGTCTTCGCAAGACACGCTTAAGGATAAGTAACGGGCCGCCTCACTCCGCGTCGATGACGGGTCCGGGCCGGCGCCACGTCCGCGGCGGCCACCGGACGGTCACACCAGAGATCTGCACCTCCGTCACCGGCTCGTCGCGGCGCCCGTAGAGGGCCTGCCGGTAGCGGTCGCGATAGCGGGTGCGGACAAGCCGGAGGATCTTCATCCCCTCCTCCCAGCTCGCGAGCTCGATCACGGCCGGGCTCTGGAGGCCTTCGGCCCGGAACGCCTGGCCGAGGCGGAGCACCGCGTCGAAGATCGCGTCCTCGGGTCCCGACAGGTCGGAGCGCCGGTCCAATCGAGGCCCCTCCCCGCTCGCCGCGAGAGCCCGTCAGCGCAGGAACGGGTTCGTGAGCCGCTCGTGCCCGATCGTGGATCCCGGACCGTGGCCGGGCAGGAACGACACGTCGTCGCCGAGCGGCAGCACCTTGGTCCGGATGGAGGCGATGAGCTGCTCGTGGCTGCCGCCCGGCAGGTCCGTCCGGCCGACGGAGCCGTTGAACAGGACGTCCCCCATGAAGGCGAAGCGCAGTCCGGCCCCGTACAGCACGACGCTGCCGGGCGAGTGGCCGGGGCAGTGCAGGACGTCGAAGGTGACGCCGGCGATCTCGATGATCTCGCCATCGGCCAGGAAGCGGTCGGGCGTGACGTCCCGGACGCCGTCCAGCCCGTATTGCTGCCCCTGCGCCTCCAGCCGCGCCAGAAGCGGGCCGTCCGCGAGATGAGGCCCGACGATCGGCACGTCGATCTCATCCTTCAGGTCGGCCGCGCCGCCCGCGTGGTCGAGATGGCCGTGGGTCAGGATGATCGTCTCGATCGTGATCCCGGCCCGGGCGATCGCCTCGTGGATGGCCGGGACGTCGCCGCCCGGATCGACGACGATGCCGCGGCCGCTCGCGACCGACCAGGCGAGCGAGCAGTTCTGCTGGAAGGGCGTCACCGGGACGACCTGGATCTGGAAATCGGCCACGCTTCGCTCCGCTGCCGGCCGCACGCGGCGGACCAGCGGAAGGCGTAGACGATCCGGGCGGCCCTGGCCAAGCGGGCCGGTCGTCAACGGGCGGGCACGACCTGCGGCATGATCACGGCCGGCAGCGCCGCGGCGGGGCGGGGCCGGAGCGACAGGACGGAGACCGCCACGAGCGCGCCGATCATCCCGACATGCTCCGTCGCGAAGAAGAACGCGGTCTGGGCGCGCTCCCCGGTGAGCGACCAGAAATGGTGCACGACCGGAATGGTGAGGGCGGTGAACACGCCGAGCGCGCCCGCGCCGAGCCAGGTGAAGCGATTCGCAATCACGAGGGCGGCGCCGCCAAGCTCGACGGCGATCACCGCCGCGTTGAAGGCCCAGGCCGGCTCGAGCCCGAAGGCCGACATCTCGGCCATCCCGGCGCGGACATCGACCAGCTTGGCGAGACCGGATCCCCAGAACGGGAAGGTCAGGACGATCCGGGCGGCGATCTCGGCGGCCCGGGAGGATAGGAGCGTTCGGATGAAGTCCGGCATGATGTCACCATTCGCGGCGGCATCCTCGCCGCCGCGTCCGCGACATCTCGCGCCCGGGCGTTTCGGCGCGATGTCGCCGGCCCGGGCCGTGTTTCAGCTCCGTGACGCGGCGCTCAGCGGCAGACGCGGCGCGGTCCGAACGGGGTCGGGCGGACGAAGCAGCGCCGGCCGTAGAACGGACGTGGGCCGTACCCGCCGCCGCCCATCGGCCTGCAGAACCCGCGCGGGCCGCGGAAGAAGCCCGGGCCGCAGCCCTGGGCTACGTGCTCCACGAGGCCCCCGCCCGCGATCCCGGCGGCCGTCGCCGGACCGGCCGGAGCCGCGCTCGCGGCCGCGGCGAGCCCCAACCCGCCGACGAGGAGCGCCGCGGCGCCCAGCAATCTCATGTTCATGGTCATACCCTCTCCGTTTCCGTCCCGTTCCGCCGGGAGAACCGCATAAGACGGCACGGCCGCTTAACCCCCGATGGGCGGACCGTGACCATCCTGTCAGGTGCATGAAGCCCGAGTGAACGGGATGTCACGGAAGCCGCAGGTTTCGCGGAGAACCGGGTCATGGCGGGCCGGCCGCCGGCGCGCTATCTCTCCGCAATGAGCACAGCGTCCCGCCCCGTCGGCCCCGGCGACCAGGTCTTCCTCGTCGACGGCTCCTCCTTCGTGTTCCGCTCCTACTTCCAGTCCATGAACCAGGACCGGAAGTACAACACCCGGACCGGCGACGGCCTCCCGACCGGGGCCGTGCGGCTGTTCACGACCAAGCTCATGCAGTTCATCCGGGACGGCGCCTGCGGAGTGCGCCCGACGCATCTCGCCATCATCTTCGACAAGACGGAGCAATCCTTCCGGACGGAGCTCTATCCTGAATACAAGGCGCACCGGCCCGAGCCGCCGTCGGACCTCGTCCCGCAATTCCGGCTGATGCGGGACGCGGTCCGGGCCTTCGGCTTGATCCCGATCGAGCAGGCGGGCTGGGAGGCGGACGACATCATCGCCTCCTATGCCTGCCAGGGTTCGGCGGCGGGCGCCGAGGTTCTCATCGTGTCCTCCGACAAGGACCTGATGCAGGTGGTCCGGCCGGGCGTCACCTTCTACGATTTCGAGAGCGGCATCCCGGGCAAGCCCGGCTACCGGCCGGAGCGCCGGCTCGACCGCGACGGCGTCGTCGACAAGTTCGGCGTCCCGCCCGAGCAGGTGCCGGACGTGCAGGCGCTGATCGGCGACCCGACGGACAACGTGCCGGGCGTGCCGGGCATCGGGATCAAGACGGCCGCCCAGCTCATCAGCGAATACGGCAGCCTGGAGGATCTCCTCGACCGCGTGGAGGAGATCAAGCAGCCGAAGCGGCGCGAGGCGCTGAAGGAGAACGCCGAGAAGGCCCGCATCTCGAAGAAGCTGGTCACGCTCGAATGCGGCCTCGACGTCGGCGTGCCGCTCGACGACACGCGCCTCCTCGACCTCGATGCGAAGCGGCTCCTCGCCTTCACCAAGGCGCTCCAGTTCACGACCATCACCAAGCGGATCGCGGACCTCTACGGCGCCGATCCGGGCCATGTGGAGCCGGATCCCGACCTGTCGCGTCCCTGGGACCCGACGACCGGCCGGTGGTTCCACGACACCGGCGGCGATTCCTCGCCGCGAGGGGAGGAGGCCGGGAGCGCCGGGGGCGCTCCCGACGCGGGGGCGACACGTCCCGACGGTTCGCGCCCCCTCGTCCCGGCGCTCTCCGCGGCCGGGAGGGGGAACGGGGCCGCGATGACGCCGCAGGCGCTCGCCGCCGCCCGCAAGGACGAGGCGCGGGCGCAGGCCTGCGACCGCGAGCGCTACGTCACGCTGACCTCGCGGGAGGAGCTCGACCGATGGATCGCGGCCGCCCGGCAGCACGGGCAGGTCGCGTTTGACGTCGAAACGTCGTCCCCTGACCCGATGCGGTCGGAGATCGTCGGCATCTCGCTGGCGCTCGAGCCCGGGCTCGCCGGCTACCTGCCGCTGCGCCACCGGGCCGGAGAGCCGGACGCCGGCGAGAACCTTTTCGAGAACGGGCTCGCCCCGGACCAGATCGGGTTCGACGACGCTCTGTCCCGGCTGAAGCCGCTGCTGGAGGATCCCGCCGTCCTGAAGATCGGCCAGAACGTGAAGCACGATTGGCTGGTGCTGCACCGGCACGGGATCGACGTCGCGCCCTGCGACGACACGATGCTGCTCTCCTACGCCCTCGACGTCGGCCGCCCGAACCTCTCCGGCCACGGGCTGGAGCAGATGGCCCAGACCTATCTCGGCCATGCCTGCATGCCGCTGGAGGAGGTGGCCGGGAAAGGGAGGAAATCGGTCGGCTTCGACCTCGTCGGGACTGAGCCCGCGACCCGCTACGCGGCCGAGGGCCCGGACCTCGCGATCCGGCTGTGGCGCAGCCTGAAGCCGAGGCTCGCGCCCGAGCGCAAGACGGCCGTCTACGAGACCCTGGAACGGCCCATGGTCGCGACGCTCGCCCGGATGGAGGAGCGCGGGATCCGCATCGACCGGCAGATCCTGTCCCGGATGTCCGGCGATTTCGCCCAGACCATCGCCCGGGTGGAGGACGAGGTCCACGAGGTGGCGGGCGAGCGGTTCACCATCGGCTCGCCGAAGCAGCTCGCCGACATCCTGTTCGGCAAGTTCGGCCTGCCGGGCGCCCGGAAAACCGCGACCGGGCAATGGTCGACTGGGGCCCGCCTCCTCGAGGACCTGGCCGAGACCTCCGACCATCCCCTGCCCCGCAAGGTGCTGGAATGGCGCCAGCTCACCAAGCTGAAGAGCTACACGGACGCGCTGCCGACCTACGTCCACCCGGCGACCGGGCGGGTCCACACCTCCTATTCGCTTGCCGCGACCACGACGGGACGGCTCTCCTCGACGGAGCCGAACCTGCAGAACATCCCGATCCGAACGGAGGAGGGCCGCAAGATCCGCACGGCCTTCGTGCCGGAGCCGGGGCACAAGATCGTGTCGGCCGATTACTCGCAGATCGAGCTCCGGCTGCTGGCCGACATCGCCGGCATCCCGCAGCTGAAACAGGCCTTCGCGGACGGGATCGACATCCACGCGACCACCGCCTCCGAGATGTTCGAGGTGCCGGTCGACGGCATGCCGGCCGACGTGCGCCGGCGCGCCAAGGCGATCAATTTCGGCATCGTCTACGGCATCTCGGCCTTCGGGCTCGCAAACCAGCTCGGCATCCCGCGCGACGAGGCCGGTCAGTACATCAAGCGATATTTCGAGCGCTTCCCGGGCATCCGCGACTACATGGACCGAACGCGGCGCGAGTGCCGGGAGAACGGCTACGTCAAGACGCTGTTCGGCCGCGCCTGCCACTATCCCGACATCTCGGCCGGCAACGCGAGCGTCCGGGCCGCCGTCGAGCGCCAAGCCATCAACGCGCCCATCCAGGGCTCTGCCGCCGACATCATCCGGCGCGCCATGATCCGGATGGACGATGCGCTGGCCGAGGCCGGGCTCTCCGGCCGGATGCTGCTCCAGGTGCACGACGAGCTCGTCTTCGAAGTGCCGGACGACGAGGTCGCGGCCACGCTCCCGGTGATCCGCCGCGTGATGGAGGAGGCCCCCTTCCCGGCCGCGACCCTCGACGTTCCCCTCGCGGTCGACGCGCGGGCGGGCGAGAACTGGGACGCCGCGCATTGAGCGTGACGCGGCGGCATCGAAGCGGCGTCGCGATCTCCTCCCCCTCCTCATGCTGAGGCGGCCGGCATCGCCGGCCCTCGAAGCACGCACCCGGCCTGAGCCCCGGTGCGTGCACGACGGTCTCGCGTCCTTCGCGGCCCTGCTTCGCAGGGCACCTCAGGACGAGGAAGGAGAGGCTTGGACCTCCCG
>CALMTJ010000190.1:4903-5453 GCA_937872715.1 uncultured Methylobacteriaceae bacterium | reverse complement strand
GGACGTCCGGGGCCAACCCGGCCAACTCGGCCGGGGTGACGTACGGCGGGTTGCTGACGATTAAATCGAACCGGGCGTCGTCCGGCAGCGGGCCGAACAAATCCCCGACGACGACCCGCACCCGGTCGGCGACGCCCACGAGATCCGGGCCATGCTGCCGGGCGCGGAGGCAGTGTCGGTCCTCCTCGACGGCCGGCCCGAGCCCGTTCCCATGATCCGCGTGGACAGGGCCGGCTTCTTCGTGGCCCGGATCGGGATGCGAGAACGGCCCTGGTACCGCCTCCGGATCGAGTGGCCGGGCGGGGTGGAGGAGACGCGCGACCCCTACGGCTACGGTCCGATCCCGGGGTTCGAGGATACTGGACGCATTCGCGACATCGGCTCGGATTCGGTGCCGGCCCTGCTCGGCGCCCATCCGACCGCGATCGGACCGGATGCGGGCTGCCGCTTCTCCGTCTGGGCGCCGAACGCCCGGCGCGTCAGCGTCGTCGGCGATTTCAACTCCTGGGACGGCCGGCGACACCCGATGCGCCTCCGCCACGACGGGGGC